>JBAXWB010000014.1 GCA_037128595.1 bacterium | reverse complement strand
TGATTTCCAATGACTTACAACTTCAATACCCGCCCAACTGGCGAACTCGGGCTAATGTCGCTAGTGTAACTTTGCGGTATAGGCTGTAAAGAAGTATCCATGCTGATCATTCCCGAAATATCCCTGCTCGTTGCTACGGGCCCGCCTTGCACGGGGATAAACTGTAAATGACTATAAACCAGCCTATCGCCTCATACTGGAAGTGGGTCTGTTGTTCTGGGGGCCGGCCGCCAAATCAGCCCGCTAGGACACCCCGGGAACCGGCGGTCCTCACTTCAGCGCGTCTTCCTCGACCGCCCGTTCCTGGACCCGAACCGCCTCAGCCGGCCGGATGTCGCGCAGTGAACCCAGTCGCAAGACCTCCGGCCAACGCCGAGCACACCCCACCACCGCCACCACCGCCCCAAGGCCCCCGAAGACCACCGACCCCACCGCCCCGGCCATGCGCGAGGACAACCCCGGGGCCGCCCAGCCCAGCCCGGAGGTCATCAGATCAAACGCCCTGGCGCTGAGGCCCGATTCGAAACCGCCCAAATCATCTGACGCCACAATGAACACACTATTGACGGCCGATACCCGCCCCCGCATGTGATCGGGGGTCAAGACCTGCACCAGCGTGTGCCGGACAATGACACTGATATTATCACTGGCACCGATCAGAAACATGGCCACCAGCGACAACCAGAACCACTGCGAGATCCCGAACAGGATCGTGGAGGCCCCAAACAGCGCCACCGCCCACAACATAGCCCGGCCGGCATTCCGGATCGGCGGCAAATGCGCAATCGCCATGGCCATCACAATCGCCCCCAGCGCTTCCGCCGCCCGCAACAACCCCAGTCCCAGCCCCTCCACCTGTAAAATATCCTGCGCAAAGAGCGGGAGCAAATAGGTCGCCCCGCCCACCATCATGGCAAACAAATCCAAAGTGAGCGTCGCCAGAATGACTTTATTATTTCTGACAAAGCGGATCCCCTCCAGCATACTCTTTAGCGACCGGTCCACCGCCTGTCGGGCCTGGTCTTCCAGCTTCAATCGGGCAATAGCCAGCAGACCGCCACCGCGCAGCAGAAAGGCGAGGGCCAGAGCAGGCGGAGTCACGTTGTGATGTCCCAGCAGCAATCCCCCCAGAACCGGGCCGATCATGGTTCCCACCCGGTAGAGACTCGTATTCCAGGCCAGGGCGTTGCTGAAGAGCGCCACCGGGACCAGTTGCGGCAGGATCGCCGACCGGGCCGGGGCGCCGAGCGCCTGTCCGATCGAACTGAGCAGGATGCAGAGATAAAACCAGTGAACGGGGGCCTCCCCCCAGGCCAGGCCCGTCAGGCCGGCCGTTGCCACCACCATGGCCGCCTGCGTCATAACAATCAGTTTTTGCCGGTTGAACCGGTCGGCCAGCTGGCCACCCGTAATCGACAGCAACATCACCGGCAACGCTTTGACCAGTCCCAGCCACCCCAACGCCATCACCGTCTGGGTCTGGGAATAGAGATGAATCCCCACGGCCACCGTCTCGATCTGCCCCGCCATCGTCAGGGCAAGCCATGCCGCCGAAAAGGAACGATAGGCCGGACTGCGCCAGGCACCATAAGGATCATGTGGTGAGAGTTGAGAGTTCAAAGCTGAAAGTTCAAAGTTGGGGTTAGAAATCAGGGTGGCCACTTTAAACCCGCAACTTTGAACTTTCAACTTTGAACTTTTCACCTTGAGGTGTAACATCCCCGTCACTTGGGAGTTTTTATCATGGACGCAGATCATAGTGATCGGACGGGTGACCAGCACTTCCGCATCATGCTGAACTCCATCGGAGACGCCGTGATCGCCACCGATGCCAAAGGCCTGGTCACCCTCATGAATCCGGTGGCCGAGACCCTCACCGGCTGGACCGCGCAGGAAGCGCTTGGAAGAAACATCAGGGACGTCTTTCATATCATCAGCGCCAAAACGCGGGAACTGTCCGAAAATCCCATCGAAAAAGTCCTTCTTCTTGGGAAAACGGTCGGTTTGGCAAACCACACCGTTCTCATTTCAAAAATCGGGACTGAGTTCCAGATTTCCGATTCAGCCGCCCCCATTACTGATGACCATGGCCACGTTTCAGGGGTCGTCCTGGTGTTCCGTGATGTGACTGAAAAATACCGGCTGGAAGAGGCCATTGAAAAACGGCTGGTCACGCTGACCCAGCCGCTGGAGAGCGGTTCCATCACTTTTGAAGATCTTTTCAATATTGATGAAATCCAACGCATCCAGGACGAGTTCGCCCAAGCCACAGGCGTGGCCTCCATCATCACCCACCCCGATGGCACTCCCATCACCAAAGCCAGCAACTTCACTGATTTATGCAGCAAAATCATTCGCAAGACCGAAAAAGGGTGCGCGAACTGTTATAAATCCGATGCGGCCATCGGGCGCTATCACCCCATGGGCCCGATTGTGCAACCCTGCCTGAGCGGGGGACTCTGGGATGCGGGCGCCAGCATGACGGTGGGCGGGAAACACATTGCCAACTGGCTGATTGGACAGGTTCGGGACGAAACCCAGACAGAAGAAGCCATGCTGGCCTATGCCCGGGAAATCGGCGCCAACGAACGCTTGTTCATCGAGGCCTTTCGTAAAGTCCCCGCCATGTCCAAAATGCATTTCGATGAAGTGGCGCAGGCCCTGTTCACTCTGGCCAACCAGCTCTCCTCGGCGGCCTACCAGAACGTCCAACAGGCCCGTTCGATTTCCGCCCTCAAACAGGCTGAATCGACCTTGCGGGAGCGCGAACAGCAGCAACGGATCCTGCTGGATCACCTTGCAACGGGCGTCGTGGTTCATGCCCCGGACACCACCATACTCTACTCCAACCCCATGGCCTCTATTGCGCTCGGATTGACCGATGACCAATTGCGTGGAAAAGCGGCCACAGATCCCTATTGGCATTTTCTGAATGAGGATGGCAGCCCGCTACCCCTTGCCCTTTACCCCGTCAACCGGGTTTTATCCTCGGGTGATCAGCTTAAGAACCAAATTTTAGGGATCAATATTCCCGGCCACACCAGCCCTAATTGGGTCCTGTGCAATGCCCACCCTGTGCGGGATAACACTGGGCGAATCCTTCAGGTGGTGGTCAACATTCTCGACATCACCGAGCTCAAACGCGCGGAAGCGGAGCTTCAACAGATGCAGAAGCTTCAGAGCATCGGGACCCTCGCCGGCGGCATTGCCCATGATTTCAACAATATCCTGATGGGGTTGTTCGGGAATATCGCCCTGGCGAAAAGCGAACTAGCCTCGGAACACCCAGGTTTCAAGACACTTGAAGATGCGGAAAAGTCCATGGCCCGGGCTATTCGGCTCACCAAACAGTTGCTGACCTTCTCCAAAGGCGGTGCCCCGGTCAAGGAAAACGTCAGTCTGGGGGCGCTGGTTGAGGATGTGGCCCGGTTCGACCTGTCCGGCAGCAATGTGTTGCCTGTGCTGAAACTGTCAGCAGACCTCTGGATGGCTAAAGCGGATAAAGGGCAGATCCAACAGGTCATCTCGAATCTCACTATCAATGCCCGCCAGGCCATGCCGAATGGGGGACACTTGTATATCACCTTGGAGAATGCCGAACTCCCGAGTGAGGCCCTCCCTAATCTTCCCGCAGGCCGATACGTCCGCATTATCGTGCGGGATGAAGGAACCGGCATCGATCCGAAGTCGATTACCCGGATCTTCGACCCCTATTTCACCACCAAGCAAACCGGCAGCGGTTTGGGCCTCGCCACGACTTACTCCATCATTAATAAACATGGAGGCCACATTGCGGTGGCCTCAGAACTCGGCAAGGGGGCTACCTTCACCCTTTATTTGCCTGTTTCCGAATCTCAGGATCCCCCTCTCCCCCTCCCCCTCCCCCCCCTTGTGGATCCTTCGTCTTTACAACACGCTCCAAAAATACTTGTTCTCGATGATGAAGCGTATATCCGCATGGTGATTCCACGCTGGCTGATGCAGTCGGGGTGTAACGTAGAAGTGACCGCTGATGGTCAACACGCGATTGATTTGTATAAACAGGCGCTGGCCGCGGGCACTCCTTTTCAGGCGATGATTCTGGACCTGACCATTCCGGGCGGGATGGGCGGACAGGAGGTGATTAAGGCCATTCTGGCCATTGACCCGAAGGCCAGGGCGATCGCCTCCAGCGGCTATGCGGAAGGCCCGGTCATGTCTGATTATGCCGCTTACGGGTTTAAAGGCATCATTGCAAAACCTTATACGGAAGATCAGCTAAGGGATGTATTAAGGAAGGTTTTGACAGAGCAAAACCCTCCACTGAATTCAATGGAGGGCGCCGCTCCGTCGGCGCCGTAAATCAAGGAATCACCATGAAAACCAAAGACAAACCCGCCCCCCTGCCCAACGAAAGCTCACGCACCCAATTCCCTGTCGTCGGAATTGGCGCCTCTGCCGGGGGACTCGCCGCCTTTGAAGCTTTCTTTTCCGGCATGCCCACCGACACCGATACCGGCATGGCCTTTGTGCTGGTTCAACATCTGGCCCCGGACCACGAGAGTATGCTCACGGATCTGATCCGGCGGTATACCCGCATGCAAGTCTTCGAAGTCGAGGACGGCATGACGGTGCAACCCAACTGTACCTATATCATCCCCCCCAACCGCGACATGGCCTTTCTGAACGGCTCCCTCCAATTACTTGAGCCCACCACACCGCATGGTCAGCGTATGCCTATCGATTTTTTCTTCCGCTCCCTGGCCCTGGACCAGCACGAGCATTCCATCTGTATTGTGCTTTCCGGCACCGGTAGCGACGGCACCCTGGGGTTGCGGACCATCAAAGGAGAGGGTGGCATGGCCATGGCCCAGAACCCCTCCTCCACGGAGTACGACGGAATGCCCTGCAGCGCCCTGGCCACCGGCCTGGTCGACTACGAGCTCCCCCCGGCGGAGATGCCCGCCCAGCTCATCGCCTATGTGACCCACTCCTTTGGCAAGCCGCCCCGCCTCGCCATCCTTCCGCCATCCAAGGCGGAAAATGCAATGAAGAAAATTTTCATCCTGCTGCGAACCCAGACCGGCCACGATTTTTCACAGTACAAGCCAAGCACCATTAACCGCCGTATTGAGCGGCGAATGGCGGTTCAGCAGATCGACTCCGTCGATGAATACGTCAAGTATCTTCAAACCAGGCCGTCCGAGCTCGACGCCCTGTTCCGGGATCTGCTCATCGGCGTGACCAGTTTCTTCCGTGACCCGGAGGCGTTCAAAGCCCTTGAATCCGAGGTTATCCAGAAACTCTTTTCCAACAGGCCTGCCGGTAGCGTCATCCGCGTCTGGTCACCCGGTTGCGCCACCGGGGAGGAAGCCTATTCTATCGCCATCCTGCTGCAGGAACAACTGGAGGCCCATAAGCAGAGTTTCCGTATTCAGGTTTTTGCCACCGATATTGACACTCATGCCATTGCCATCGCCCGGAATGGGCTCTATCCCGCAAGTGTTGCCGCCGACATTTCTCCTGAACGACTTGCGCGCTTTTTCGTGGCGGAACCTGACGGTGATGCCTACCGCATTCACAAAGGAATCCGGGATATGCTGATTGTTTCCGAGCAGGATGTGATCAAGGACCCGCCCTTTTCCAAGCTCGACCTCATCAGTTGCCGTAACCTGCTGATCTATATGGGGGGAGATCTTCAGAAGAAACTCATTCCCCTGTTTCACTATGCCCTGAACCCCGGCGGCTTTCTCTTTTTAGGCACGTCGGAGACCATCGGCGAATTTGAGACTCTTTTTTCGCCGCTTGATACCAAGTTGAAATTGTATCGGCGCAGGGAAGACCTCCACAGTGCCTCGCGCACAGCCCTGTCCACCCTTCAGTCGCCGGATGCGTCTGCACGCCTGCGATCCATCGACAAAAAGCCCGGCGGCAAAAGATTGTCCCTGCGCGAGCTGACCGAGCAGGCGTTACTGCAACAGGTCGCGCCCACCGGCGCACTCGTTAACGGCCAAGGTGACATTCTCTATCTCCACGGACGTACCGGCCTGTATCTCGAACCGACCCCGGGCGAAGCAGGCATCAACAACATCCTGAAGATGGCCCGGGAAGGGTTGCAATACGCCCTGACGACCGCTCTGCATAAAGCCGTGTCCGGCAAACAGGCGGTGCAATGCCCCAACTTGCGCGTCAAAAACAATGGTCACTACACCACCGTCAACTTGAACATCCGCCCGGTAATGGACGAGTCTGCCGCAACGCCGGATGCCTGCCTCTATCTGGTCAGTCTGGAGGAAGCGCCGGCCACCCCTAAACCGGGACCGGTCACTCCCGCTTCACCGGCTGGCCCAGAAGTGAAACCGCTTCCGATCGGAAGCCCTGCCGGCACGGACTCCGCCGAATTCGGCGGGCTCACGACAGAGGAATACATCACTTCACTCAAGCAGGAATTACGGACGAAGGAAGAGTTCCTTCAAAGCGCCAATGAGGAGCTGGAGACCTCCAACGAGGAACTCAAATGCTCCAATGAGGAACTGCAGTCGGTTAACGAAGAATTGCAGTCTACCAACGAGGAACTGGAGACCTCCAAAGAGGAGCTACAGTCCATCAACGAGGAGTTGGCCACCGTCAATACGGAACTCCAAACCAAGGTACTGGAGCTGACGCGCAACAACAATGACATGAGCAACCTGCTGGCCGGGACCGGCATCGCCACCATCTTCGTGGACCATAACCTGCGGATCCTGCGGTTCACCCCGGCCGCCACCCAGATCATCAACTTGATCCAGAGCGACGTCGGGCGACCGGTGTCGCATATCGTTTCCAACCTGACTGGCTACAACAGTCTGGTGGCCGATACGCAGGCCGTACTGGACACCCTGGTGCCCAAGGAAATGGAAGTGCTGTCTACCGACGGCAAGTGGTACTCGATGCGCATCCGCCCCTACCGCACGCTTACGAACGTGATCGAGGGGGCCGTCATCACCTTTGCCGATATTTCAGCGACTAAGGAAGCATTGAAGAATGCCGAGGGCTTTCGCCGTCTGGCGGTGGTGATGACCGATGCCTATGACGCCATCACGGTGCAAAGTCTGGATGGCCGCATTCTGGCCTGGAACCCGGCCGCCACACGGTTATACGGTTGGAGCGAACCCGAAGCCCTGGCCATGACCATTCACGACATGGTCCCGGAACACCACCACGAGGAGGTGTTGGCCCTGGTGAATAAGCTTAGCCATGCTGAGGCCGTTAAACCGTGCCGTATGCAGCGGCTCACCAAGGATGGCCGGATCGTGACCGTGATGATCACTGCCACTGCGCTGGTGACGGACGCGGGAGAAACCTATGGTATTGCCACGACCGAACGGGCCGTGGACGAACTGAAGGATGGCTTGAAGGAGTAGCACCCCTTCAGGGTGCAGCGGGGATGTGATGATGGGCGTGGTAATCCCGGGGCGTTGCCCCCGGGCTAAGGAGTTGCACCCCGTTGGGGTGCTTGGTGGTAGCAGGCTGAAGGCCTGCCATTCTCCAGCCCGGGGTGAAACCCCGGGGACAAGGTAGAGTAGCACCCCTTCAGGGTGCGGTGGCTTGGGCAGCTAGGCGTGGTAACCCCGGGGTGTGGCCCCCGGGCTAAGGAGTTGCACCCCGTTGGGGTGCTCGGGCAAAGTTGCACCCCGTTGGGGTGCTCATGGGGTATGCACCCTGAAAGGGTGCCATTCCTCAGCCCGGGGTGAAACCCCGGGGAACGAGAAATGAAAATGGGGTTACTCGCACCCTGAAGGGGTGCAACAGAGATACGAGCGGGAAATAAACCATGTCACAATCACTCTCACGCATTCTCATCCACGCCACGTTCAGCACCAAACTCCGCGATCGCTCACTCGCCTATCCGGACCTGCGTGAACACCTGAACGCCTACACCATCGGCATCCTGCACAATCTGGAATGTCCTGCGCTCCAGGTCGGCTCCGTCATCGATCATATGCATCTCTTTTTCCTGCAGGCCCGCACGGCAGCGGTAGCCGAGGTGGTGGGTACCGTGAAAAAAGAAACGTCCGCGTGGATTAAAACGCAGAAGCCCGAGATTAATGACCCGTTTCTGATGAAATTCGCGTGGCAAAGCGGTTATGCCGCGTTTTCCGTGAGTGAATCCGGAACGGAAGCGGTAATGCAGTATATCCTGAACCAGGAGGAGCATCATCGCCGGATAACGTTTCAGGATGAATATCGGGCGTTTTTAACAAAGCATGGCGTGGCGTTTGATGAGAAATATGTTTGGGATTGAGGCAATTGTGGGAGCGGTGGCACCCCTTCAGGGTGCAGTGGGTTGGGCGGATGGACATACCGGTCCCGGGGCGTTGCCCCAGGCTAAGGAGTTGCACCCCGTTGGGGTGCCCAGAAGGAGTTGCGCACCCGGGGTGCTCGAACGAAATAGCACCTCGTCGGGGTGCGCAAGGAACGAGCAGGCTGAAGGCCTGCCACTCTTCAGCCTAGGGTGCTGGACGGAGAGGGTGACGGGTAGTGCAGGCTGAAGGCCTGCCACTCCTCAGCCCGGGGTGCTGGACGGAGAGGGTGACGGAATGAGCAGGCTGAAGGCCTGCCACTCCTCAGCCCGGGGTGAAACCCCGGGGGCGAAGGCGAAGCCGATAGGAACGGAATGCACCCTGAAAGGGTGCCACTCCTCCGGGGTATGAAATGAACGGGAGATGACTATGACAAACGAAAACACCGACATGAAGCCTGCATCCTTATCTTCCGAGCTGCGCCGACGGGCTGAAGCCATCGCGCAGGGCCAGACCCCTTCACCACTTGACGAGCTCAACACCCTGTCGCCTGAAAAGTTGCGACAGGCGCTTCATGAACTGCATGTCCATCAAATCGAGCTGGAGATGCAAAACGAGGAGTTACGCCGGGCTCAAGCCGAACTCCAGGCGCTGCAGGCACGTTATTTTAGCCTCTACGATCTGGCCCCGGCGGGCTATTGCACCGTCAGTGAGAAGGGGCTGATCCTGGAAGCCAATCTGACTGCCACCGAGTTGTTGGGCTCGACCCGTGTCGCACTCATCCAAAAGCCCTTCTCCCAGTTCATCTTCAATGAGGATCAAGATATCTACTATCTCCTTCGTAAAAAACTTTTTGATACCGGTGCCCCGCAATCGTGTGAACTCAGGTTGGTGAAAAACGATGCGACCATCTACTGGGCACACCTGGATGCGGCCATCGCGCGGGATCCGGGAATGGCGCCCGTTCGCCGCATCGTCATCAGTGATATCACGGCGCGGAAGCAGATCGAGGAGGCCCTTAAAACCAGTGAAAGCCGGTATCGTGAACTTGTTAATTATGCAGTGGATGGAGTCCTGGTGGGTAACCACGAGGGCATCATCATCGAGGCCAATGAGTGCATGTGCAAGCTGGCCGGTGTAAAACCGAGTGAATTGATCGGGAAGCATATACAAGAGGTTTTGTTTGACCCGAAAAGTCTGGCAGAAACCCCGCTACGCTTTGACTTGCTTCAACAGGGTGAAGTGTTGGTAAATGAGCGCATCATTGTGCGTCCGGATGGCTCGAAAATGGATATTGAGATGCACTCCAAGATGATGCCGGACGGGACTTATCAGTCCATCTATCGCGACATCACCGAGCGCAAACGGGCCGCTGATTTTTTGCGTTTGATTATCGACAATATTCCCGACCTGGTTTTCTGGAAGGACCGGAACTCCGTCTATCAGGGATGCAACAACGCCTTTGCCCAGGCAGCCGGGGTCGGCTCCCCGGAAAATATTGTGGGTAAAACCGACTATGAGTTCAGTTGGAAAAAAGAGGAATCCGATTTCTTTGTCAGCGTCGATCGGCGGGTAATGGAAAATGACCAGCCTGAATATCATATTATTGAGCCGCAGCGTCAGTCAGACGGCAGACAGACCTGGGCCGAGACCAGCAAAATTCCCCTGCACGATGAACACGGGCGGGTCATCGGGATTCTGGGCACCTACATGAACATCACCGAGCGCAAGCAGACCATAGAGGCTCTGCGCCTGAAAAATCTGGTATTTGATGAATCTATTTCCGCCAATAGCATTGCCGACCTGAATGGCCTCATTACCGAGGCAAATGACATGTTCCTGCGGATCTGGGGCTATTCCGACAAAAGCGAGGTGATCGGCAAACCGATCATGCATTTCCTCAACGATCCTAACGAGGCCGCCGCGATCATTCACGCTCTCGACACGACCGGCCAATGGGAGGGTGATTATATCGCGAAAAGAAAGGATAGTTCAACCTTTATGGCCCACGGCATGGCCACCACCGTCCGCGATGAGAATGGAAAAATGATAGGCTACCAATCGTCAGCCGTGGATGTCACTGAGCGCAAACATGCCGAGGCCGAACTTCTGAAAACGCAAAAATTGACGAGTATCGGGCTCCTTGCGGGCGGCATAGCCCACGATTTCAACAATATCCTGATGGGCCTATTCGGAAATATCTCATTGGCCAAGAAGGATCTCCCCCCCGATCACCCGGGGATTAAACCCCTCGAAAACGCCGAGAAGTCCATGACTCGCGCCATTCGACTCACCAAACAGCTGCTGACGTTTTCAAAGGGTGGCGATCCCGTCAAAGAGGACGTCAGTCTGGGAACATTGGTCGAGGAGGTCGCCCGCTTTGACCTGACGGGAAGCAATGTCAAGCTGGTCTATCATCAAGCGGATGACCTCTGGAAGGCGAACGCCGACAAAGGGCAAATCCAGCAGGTGATTTCCAATCTCACCACCAATGCCCGCCAGGCCATGCCGAATGGCGGCCACTTGTACATCACCCTGGAGAATGCGGAAATCCGGGATAACTCCATTCCCCGTCTTCATCGTGCCAACTATGTTAAGATTACCCTGCGGGACGAGGGGTCCGGCATCGATGCCAAAACCATTGACCGCATCTTCGACCCCTACTTCACCACCAAGAAAACAGGTAGCGGACTGGGCCTGGCAACGACCTATTCCATTATCAAAAAACACGGCGGCCATATCGGGGTGATCTCGGAACTGGGGAAAGGCACGACCTTCACGCTTTATCTCCCCGCTTCTGATTCCCCGGCAGTACCGCATCAGCAACCGGTCCCGCCCGAACCTGCGCCCTTAACACATACGCCTAAACTCCTGGTATTGGATGACGAGGAATTCATCCGCATGGTGATCCCCCGCTGGCTCAAACACATGGGCTGTGTCGTGACGACCAGCGATACGGGACGCCAGACGGTTGACCTTTATAAACAAGCCATGGAGTCCGGTGCGCCCTTTGACCTGCTCATCCTGGATCTCACCATCCCGGGCGGGATCGGCGGACAGGAAGTGCTCAGGGAGATCCTCGCGCTCAACCCCGCCGCCAAAGCGATTGTTTCCAGCGGCTATTCCGAAGGCCCCATCATGGCCGATTACGCCTCCTTCGGGTTTAAAGGGGTCCTCCCCAAACCCTATACCGAGCAACAACTTCAGGAACTCGTGACGCAGGTGTTGGGATAATGAGCTGCCTCCTAACTATTTTCTAACACGATACTTTTTCCCTTCACATCCTGGTTTGCGTACTATGCATGTGAAATTACCCATGAAAACAGCTCCAGCACATATTTTGGTTGTAGAGGATGAGTCGGATATCCTGAGCCTTCTCACCTATAGCCTTAGGCGGGAAGGATATGAGGTCACCGGCCTCACCAACGGGGAACAGGCCCTGCAGCTGATTCCTCAGAGAAAGCCTCATCTCATTTTGCTGGACCTGATGTTGCCAGGGGCAAGTGGCCTGGAAATTTGCCGGATGCTCAAAGCCAGGTCCGAAACGGCGGGCATCCCGGTGATCATGGTTACCGCCAAGGGCGAAGATGCGGATATGGTGAAAGGGCTGGAACAGGGAGCAGATGATTATATCACCAAACCCTTCAACATGAAGGTGCTGCTCGCCCGGATTCATACCGCCCTCCGGCGTCGCGAACCCCCGCCACTCCAGCCAGATGAGCTGCCGAAGACCCCGGATACGGTAATTAATTTGCTTCGGCAGGTCGAAGGCGGCCTGTTGTCAAAAATCTTCGACATCAAGTGATGTCCACACACAGTTCTCACCATTCCCTCACACTTGGGTAACCTGTTTGAGCGATGATTCCCGGTATATGAATATCGGGACCTTAGACCCATTAATTACAAAAGCAGATCTCCATGTGCACAGCAAACATTCGGATCGGCCAACCGAATGGTTTTTACGGCGGATTGGTGCGCCCGAATGTTTTACTGAACCTGCGGAGGTCTATCGCATCTGCAAACAAAAAGGCATGGACTTTGTCACCATTTCTGATCACAACTGCATTGACGGGGCGCTTGAAATTGCCCACCTGCCGGACAGTTTCATTTCCGCCGAACTGACCACCTATTTCCCCGAGGACGGCTGCAAGATCCATTGCCTGGTCCAGAACATCACAGAACGACAGTTTGCAGAGATGCAGACGCTCAGAAAGAATATCTACGACCTGCGGAAATATCTTGCCGACGAAGCGATCCTGCATGTCATTGCGCACCCGCTCTTCCGTGTTAATGACCTGCTTACCATTGAGCATGTCGAGAAACTGCTCCTGCTGTTTGAGCGTTTTGAGGCCATCAACGGGTCACGCCACCCCAGGGCGGGAGATTTGACGGTGGCGCTGTTTTCCCAGCTTACCGAGGCTCAACTCTGGGCCATGGCCGACCGGCACGGAATCCCGCCCCAGGGCGAGCAGGCCTGGGTGAAGCGGTTTACCGGCGGCAGCGACGACCACAGTGGAGTCTATGCCGCCAGTGCCTACACCATCACCCCTCACGCGGATTCAGTTCAGTCATTCCTGGAACACCTGCGGGCGGGCCGTCATGAACCCCGGGGGACCTCAGGCACCAGTTTGCGTCTCGCGCACAGTCTCTACCACATTGCCTACCAGTATTACCGCAACCGCATCATGAACCAGGGAACGGGCTCCTCCGTGCTGGGCGAATTGTTCAAGCGCCTGTTGAGCGGGTATGAAGCGCCCGAAAAAAGCTCCGGGCCAGTCCGGGCTTGGGCTGAACGGGTGGTAAAGAAATATCGCATCCGGAAGCTGAGTCCCGGCGAGCGGCTATTAGTGGAGTCCTTTTCAAAAATCCGGGAAACGTCAGCCCCGGCCAGTGGACGGGAAGGCCAGCGCATCGGATCCGATGTTGAGAGTTTCGCCACGGCCAGCCAGATCAGCCATGAACTCGGATATACGTTCCTGAAGCAATTTTTGGGACATGTCGAGGACGGTCGTCTTGTGGATGGATTTCAAACGTTGGCCTCGCTGGGCACCGTGATGCTCGGCATTGCCCCCTATCTCACCGCATTCGGTGTCCAGCATAAAGATGAGCGGTTTCTTCGGGACGCCGCCTCCCGCCTGGGCGGAGGAACCATTTATCCCGAGCGCAGCCATCGCCGGGTGTGGATCACGGATACCTTCAGCGATGTGAACGGGGTGTCAAACACCATTCGCATGCTCACCGCTAAAGCCCGTGACCGGGGGGGGGAGATTACCGTCATGACCTCCATGCCGACCGCCCCTGACACTGGAGCCGAAACCATCAACTTCCCGCCCCTGGGGACGTTCTCGCTGCCCGAGTATCCTTCCCAGAAAATGGCCTTCCCCCCGTTTCTGGACATAATTGAATCCCTGGAACGAGGAAATTATCACGAGGTGATCATCTCCACCCCCGGCCCCATGGGGTTGACGGCACTGGCGGCAACACGACTCCTTGGACTGCGGACGGTGGGCATCTACCACACGGATTTCCCGAAATACGTCAAGTGCCTCACCCAGGATGAAGTGCTCGAACAACTGGCGTGGCGTTATATGCTGTGGTTTTACGGACAAATGGACCGGATTTATGTACCAAGTGAGTATTATAAAAAGCTCCTGACCGAAAACGGGTTTGACAAGGATCGGCTGAAAGTATTGCCCAGGGGGGTGGATCTGGCCCGTTTCAATCCCGGGAAACGGGATGAGAATTATTGGAAACACTATGGATTGAACGGAAATCTCAAGATGCTGTATGTGGGCCGTGTTTCGCGTGAAAAAAACATAAAGACCCTGCTTGAGGCGTTTCATCTGGCACGGAGCACCACTCCTAATCTCGATTTAATCGTCGTCGGGGATGGCCCTGAACTCGAGACGTTCCGGCAGGAGGCAGGAGACCGCAATATTTGTTTCACGGGGTTTCTAACCGGGGACGCCTTGGCGGCCGCCTATGCCAGCGCCGATCTGTTCGTTTTCCCCAGCGACAGCGACACCTTCGGCAATGTGGTACTGGAAGCCCATGCCTCCGGTCTGCCCGCCATTGTTTCCACTCAAGGCGGCCCGGCTGAAATCATTGCAAGAAACGGATCTGGCCTGGCGGTGGATGTGCGAACTCCACTCCCGCTATGTGCCGGAATCCAGGCACTGGTTCAGGATGAGCAGAAACGTATCGCCATGGGCCAATATGCCCTGAAAACGGCTCGCGAAATGAGCTGGGACCGGGCCCTCGATCATTTCTCCTGACACCATCACCGTTTTCTAACCCCCGCCTCACCTGCTTTTAACAATGTCGCCCTATGATGGCGACATTATGCAAACGATTCACACGCTTGATGGTCCGGACATCCCCTCTGCCACCTGGCATTTTCCCGGCTTGGGACTGGCGAACCTCGCCACCCATGTCGGGAGAAAAGTTCTGCAATTAGACAAGCTTTCCGAACTCTACACTGAAATCCAGGAGACGCCTGATTCCCGGTCGTTTGCGGATCGCACCCTGTCCCATCTGAATGTCAGCTACACCATTACTCAAGGTGGGCTGGAGGCGATCCCCCGCGAAGGCCCCTTGCTGATCGTCGCCAATCACCCCTTCGGCGGGGTCGAAGGCCTGATATTGCTAAGTCTCCTGACCGCGGTCCGGCCTGACATCAAGCTGATGGCCAATCAGGTGCTCTCGGGCATTCCGGAACTTCACCGGCACATGATTCTCGTGGACCTCTTCGGCAACACCGCAGCAACCGCCAAGAATACGTCCCCTGTCCGACAAAGTTTGAGATGGCTTAAAAACGGCGGGGCCTTGGCCATGTTCCCCTCCGGTGAAGTGGCTCATTTTGACCCGACCCGCAGGCGGATTTGTGAATCCGACTGGCATACGACCGTTGCCCGTCTGACCCGGCATAGCGGCGCCTCCGTTCTTCCCGTTTTCTTCGAGGGCGCCAATGGCCCCCTCTTCCAGATTGCGGGTCTGATTCATCCCCGGCTGCGGACCGCCCTGCTCGCCAGGGAGATTATCAATAAGGCGGGGCATCGAATCAACGTCAGCATCGGACAGGCGCTCCGACACGAAAAGTTGATGCTCATCCAGGACGACCAGGAACTCACCCGTTACTTGAAAATGCGAGTACAATGTCTCGGGGTCGCTCGTACGCCCACCCGGAAACATCCGGCAAAACCAGTTTGGACTAAACGCCTGAAGCCGGTGATCCCGGCCGTCAGCGCGAACAGCCTGGCCAGGGAAATCAGCTGGCTCCGGCCGGAACAACAATTACATGAGGTGGGCGACTATCGCGTGTATATCTCCACCGCGAATCAGATTCCCTGTGTGATCCGTGAAATCGCCCGTTTGCGCGAAGTGACCTTCAGGGCCGTCGGGGAGGGCACCGGCCAGACTTTGGACATCGATGTCTTTGACCGGATCTACCAGCACCTGTTCGTGTGGAACCAAAAGACCTCCGAGGTGGTCGGGGCGTATCGCCTGGGTTTGACCGATAAAATTATACCTCAGTACGGCATTGAGGGTCTTTATACCAGTACCCTTTTCCGTTATGACTGGAAATTTATTGATTCCTTATGCCCGGCCATCGAGATCGGCCGCTCTTTCGTCCGCAAGGAATACCAACGCAAACACCTTCCGCTCCTGTTGCTCTGGAAGGGGATCGGCACGTTTGTGGCCAGAAATCCGAAATACCGGAACTTGTTCGGGACGGTGAGCATGAGCAATCATTATCATGAAACCTCCCGCCAATTATTAGCCCGATTCTTTGAGCAGGAAAAACAGGATGGGCCGTCCCCGCTTTCCGTACGCCCCCGGAACCCCTTCCACATCAAAGAAAATCAGGCCGGGCCGGCGCTGGACTTGGCCTGCCGGATCCCTGACCTCGAGGCCCTGTCCGAAATAGTTGGTCAAATTGAGTCGGACGGAAAAGAGATTCCTGTCCTGATTCGCCAATACCTGAAAATGGGAGGGCGGGTATTGTCCTGCAATGTCGACCCCAAGTTCAGTATGGCACTGGACGCCCTCCTGGTGGTGGATTTAGCGCGTACCGACCCCCGCCTTCTGGAACTCTATATGGGGAAACACGCAGGGGAGTATCTTCGACATCACGGGGTCGTGACTGAATCCGAACGGCAGGCTCAATGTGCCTGAGGAACGCCGGAGGCTGGGCCAGGATCAACTCAGACTGACACGCTTGTTGGCCATGGTCAGCCTGCTGGCCGCTGTTTTTGCCATGGTCGAAATTCAGATTGAAGGGGCGGCCGGGTGGGCCGCCAATCTACCCACGTGGCGGATTGAGCACCATTGGTTGCTTGAGTGTGTCTGGGGTGGCCGGCCTTTGACCGGCTATCATGCCTGGGTTTTTCTCTTCATGATGCTAGTGTTTCATCTCGGATTCTTTATCCATGGCCGGCCCGGCATTCGACTTGAACTCCGCGTGCTGGGAAGTCTGGCATTGTTTTGGATTCTGGAAGATTTTCTCTGGTTCGTTTTCAATCCTGCGTTTGGCCTGTCAAAATTCAATCCTCAGGGTATTCCCTGGCACCACCACTGGCTACTGGGCGTTCCCACAGATTATGTGATGTACCTGACCTTAAGCGCCTGTATCTTCTGGCTTTCCTTCCGTCGGGGTCACTCCGGCCCCTCTTCCGCCACAGTCCGTGTAACGGGCAGGGATGAGTCATGAAAATCCTCATTCTCCACGCGTCTGCCGGGGCGGGCCATAAGCGAGCCGCACAAGCGCTTGAGGTGGCCTGCCTCCTGGAAGGCGCAGACGCGATTGTCCATGATATCCTGGATTTCACCCCCCCCCTGTTCAGAACCACTTATGCCGAGGGCTATTTGAGCATGGTCCGGTCAACCCCCGAGCTCTGGGGTTACCTCTATTCGCTCACCGACCGGAAAAGCCAGAGCCCCTGGCACCGGCGGATCCGCGCCATATTCAATAAATTAAATACCCAGGCCTTCGAACAATTCCGGCGGGAGGTTCATGCGGACGCCGTTATCTGCACCCATTTTCTCCCTCTGGAAATCATGGGACGGCGCACACCGGATGGCACCACGCAAGCCCCCCTGTTCGGGGTGGTCACTGATTTTGCCGCCCATTCACTGTGGTCCTGCCCCAATGTTGACGGGTATTTTACAGGATCGGAGGAGGCGCGCCGACAGTTGATCCGGCGCGGCCAATCTCCCGGCCGCGTCTGGGTGACAGGAATTCCGATATCCCCGGATTTTGTTCCTCCAACCGATATTCCGGGTTTACGCATCCGCCTGGGCCTGGCGCCCGACCTGCCGGTGATCCTGATATTATGCGGCGGCTTTGGCGTTGGCTCGATCGTGGATGTGTTGAGTTCATTTATCCAGGAGCCTCTTCACGCTCAACTGGTGGTCGTAACCGGCAACAATAAACCCCTGAAAGAACAGGCCACCCGAAAAGCCCGGGAATTGATGATGCCGGTCGTCCTACATGGCTTTGTTTCAAATATCCATGAATTGATCGGCGTGGCCGATATTGTCATCAGTAAACCTGGCGGATTGACCTCGGCTGAGGCGTTAGCCATGGGCCGCCCCCTTGTGATCCTCGACCCCATTCCCGGTCAGGAACAACGAAATGGGGAGTATCTTCTGGAACACGGTGCCGCCGTTCGACTGGTAGACCCCTTTGACGCCCCTTTCAAGGTATGGCCCATTTTGGAGAATCCGGAGCGATCCCGGTCTCTGAGCGCGGCCGCCTTGCGTCTGGCCCGGCCCCATGCCGCCCAACTCATCATTCGTCAGGTAAAACAATCCATTACCAAGGCCCGCTCATCAATTTCTAACAATAAATCTATTCCCTCGCCCCCTATGCCGGCTTAATATTCAGGGGTGATCAAACAACACATCTTTATTGTGGAGGATGAACCGGATATTGCCGACTTGCTCTCCTATAACCTCACCCGCGAGGGATATAAAGTTAGCGTGGCGAACCGGGGCGATCAGGCCGTGGGTGAGATTTCCCGCTGGAAGCCCAGCCTGATCCTGCTCGACCTGATGTTGCCGGGCATCGGGGGAATTGAAATCTGCCGCCTTTTGAAAGCCAAACCGGAGACCGCCAAGATTCCCATCATCATGGTCACGGCACGGGGTGATGAAACCGACATCGTGGTCGGGCTGGCAATGGGTGCAGATGACTACATTGTCAAACCGTTCAGCATCAATGTGGTTCTGGCCCGCATTCATGCCGTGCTGCGCCGTCCGGATAAGGCCCCCCCTGGAGCCAATGAAATCCTCACCATTCATGACATCACCATCAATCCCGGCCGCCATGAAGTGATCTGCGGGAAGGCGACACTCGAACTCACCGTGTCGGAGTTCCGGCTGTTCCATTTTCTTGCCCGACGGCCCGGCTGGGTGTTCACCCGCGAGCAAATCGTGGACAGCATCAAGGGGGAAGATTACATCGTCACCGATCGCGCCGTGGATGTCCAACTGGTCTCTCTACGAAGAAAGCTCGGGAAACGCGGGGATTACATTGAGACGGTCCGGGGCGTCGGCTATCGTTTCAAGCCCTAGTGTCCTGTCATCCGAGTTCGTTCAAGAAAGACTTCACCACTGATTAAAGAAATGAAATCAATCTAGATAATGAAGCACCATGGCGGCATTTTTGGATCGGGTACTCCCGAACAAGAAATGCCGCCATATTGTTTTGCTCTTCGCGGGTCCCGCATGCGCGGGATTCAATTCCGGATTTCCTGAATTTCTTAAATCAGTGGTGAAGTCTTTTTTTCTTGCAGGACTCTAGGGTTCCAGCCGCGACAGCAGCGACGGGGTAACCAGCCAAACAAGTTGGCCTTTCCCCTCGGCTATCCGGCCATCAAACTCGATGCAACAGAGCCCTGATTTTTTGAGGATGATGGCTTCCGTCTTCACCCGCATGGTGAGACAGGCCGCCAGAATCGCCAGATCCGGCATATGACCCACCAGCATCAATGACTCTTCCTCACAGGTCTTGAGCCACGGCAGGATCCTGTCCACCTCCGTTCCCGCGCTCAGGGACTTCAACGTCGAAAGCGGTGCAGGCGGCGACAGGATCTCGCAGGCGATCTCGGCGGTTTCCCTTGCCCGCACCAGCGGACTCGTCCAGATGCGTTGCGGCCGGCACACCTTGCGCAACCGGCGGAGAACGGTCGTGGTGCACTCCCGCCCCTCCCGCGTCAGCATCCGCTCCTCATCCGAACTTACTCCCTTTTCCCCGATGTCCACTGCACTTCCATGCCGCAATAGATAGAGTTTCATAAGTCTCCCGGAAACGCCTGTTTACTTCCCTGCCCGCTTTGCGGCCTGCAATGCTTTGAAAACGCGCTTTTTAAAGTGGGGCCGCGTCAATTCCCCCCATGCTTCGACAAATTCCTGCTGCGCTTCATGCTTCGCACAGGTCACCCCGAGCAGAAGGACATCCGGCGGCACGGTCATCTCCGCCAGGAGCCTGGCGTGAACGTGGGCGTCATGCCGGGCGCCCAGCGCATTGGCGACCCGCTTCAGGCGGCGGCTAAGTTTCTGAACCGGCTGGCCCAGTATCGGTTCCGTGAATTCAGCAAGGTATCGGACGCGCCGACAGCGGCGGCGAAAGGCATGCTCTTTCTCAGCCGTCAGGTCAGCCAGAGGCTTGTTTTTCAACCGGCAAAGTGGCTTGTACGCTCGCAACAGCTTTGCGGCCAGAAACGGTCCAGGAGGTTGATCGCTCGATACCTGGCTGCTGCATTCTTGCGCTTCCCGGAAGGGAATGCTCTGCAAAATCCGCTCGAGCGCTTGTAATTGGACCGCACAGGACGCCTCCGCCGACTTCACGCACAGATCAAAACCCGGGGGAAGCCTCGCTTTCCTTTTCCGCATGGTCCATCTCACCAGGTCCAGCCACACCTGGGCATCCCGGATCGGCCCTAACCGGCGATTCAAGACGAGCAGCCGCCGCCGGAGACGCTTCGCCAGGATATCCGGCATCAGCTCGCCAAAGACCCATAACGCGGCGCGGAACCGCCTGACCGCGAGCCTCAGGTCGTGGATGGCCTTGATGCTATGATCCCGGGCGGCACGTTCGGCATTGGACTGCATCAACCGTAACTGCGCATTCAGGATTCGGCGGGCGGTTCCCCCGACTGAATCCGGGCGGTTCATGTTCACACAGGTATGCATGGCGTTTCTCCTATAACCACAGAAGCCCCCCCTTCCACTGTGTTTAGCCACCAGTCTGAACTAACCAAATATTCGCGTCACGCTAATATTTTCCTTACAGAAATGAAGGACTATCCCCTTATTACAACTCAGCATCCATTACTATCCGTTTATGTTCACCATAGGAAATGACATTATGAAAAAACCCGATCAGGCTGAAATTCATCCGTTACCGTTCGAACCCTGCCCCTTGACAGATTTCAAGCAAACCCAAACCTTGCAAGCGACCGAGGCCTCCCTCTCAAAAACTGATCACCTTCCCCCATCCGACGCAACCACGATCAACCAGGAACTGGATCGCATTGGCATCCTGGCCAACACCGTCGCCCATCAATATGAAATCATTTCCTTGATCGGTCTGCCTTCGGTTTCAAGGGATGTCGCGCTTATGGCTAAATTAGCCTCTTCTTCCTGCGCTAAAGCGGTCAATGCCTGTTTCCGTAAAAACACGAATGAGGCTTACGCCGCGCAGGAGGATTACACCGCACTTGCCCAGACTTACCATCGGTTATCCGCACGCTTCTATAGCGCCCTCGGCCAGCCGGATTCTCCCGTCGAAACCCTCATGGCAGGGTGGGCGGTCGTCGCCTGCATCGCAAAAATAGGCCATCACGCCTCACGGATCGCCACCATGACCGCCTGAATTCCCAGGACTCTGCAGGAACACCACCCCCGAACCATCGGGGCTTTCTGTTTTATCAGCCAGACCACTTATGCGAATCGCCCTAATCAGTGTAAATACGCCCTTTCCCTGCGATGGCTTCAGGCTCATCCTGGCGTTGCTGCGAAAGGACGGTCACACGGTCACTGCCATTTCATTGCCGCGATCAGCGCCCCTGGCCTGCACCGAGCACGAATTAACGCTACTGGGTCGGGCGGTGTCAGGAACCGACCTCATTCTAATCAGCGTTTACAGCGCCTTCTCCGCCCGTGCCATTCAGGTCACTCACTTTCTGAGGGGCGTGCAACCAACTCGCAAAATCATCTGGGGCGGCCCGCACTGCGTGGCCTCTCCCGAGGATTGCCTGAAACATGCCGACGGGGTCTGCTATGCGGAAGGGGATGCCGCGGTTCCGCATTTCGTCAACCTTCTGGCGCAGGGAAATCCGACCTGGATACGGACACGCAACATGGGTTTCCAGACACCCGGCGGGATAAACATCAACGGCCTGCTCCCGCCGATGACTGATCTGGATGCCCTGCCGTTTTACGATTACAGTTTTGAAACTGAATTCATTCTGGACCGCACACTGGAACCAGTAAGCACAGAATTATTGCGGCGTTACCTGCCCGTTCACCCCTTCATGGTTCCCACCGCCACGTTCCTGACCTCCCGGGGTTGTCCACATCACTGCGCCTATTGCAATAACAGTCGCTATGTCGCCCTGCATGGCGGCCGCGTGCCAATCCGGCGCCAGTCCGTCGGCCGCTTCATGGACGAGGTGGAACAGACACTCGCCCTAATGCCCTGGGTGGAACACGTCCTGTTCGGGGATGATGATTTTCTTATCCGACCCATTGCCGAGTTACAGGCATTTGCGGAGCGTTACCGTAAAACCATCAACCGGCCCTTCGCGATCTGCCTGAGCGCCAACACCTACCGCCGCGGTAAACTCGACATTTTGCTGGATTGCGGCCTGAAAATCGCTCAATTCGGGGTCCAATCAGGCAGCCAACGCATCCTGGATGAAGTCTATGCCCGTGGCATCCGCGCGGACAAGGCCCGGCAAGTCATTGAGGAATCGGCCCCGCTGCTGGCCCGCCACGGTGGACTCGCGCTCTGCGATTTCATCATCGACAATCCTTATGAAACGGAAGAGGACGTGCTGGCGACTTACCGTTTTCTGGTGGATCTACCCCACGAGGCCTTCACGGAAGTTTTCTCCCTCGTATTCTTTCCCGGCACCCCACTCTACGACCGCGCACTGACGGACGGGCATATCCGCCCATTCGATCCCTCGTCCTTTCGGGACTACACGAGCGCCACGGTCTTATACCAGGTCAATTATCCCTTGTTGCTGATCCGCATCCTGCAAGCCCTGCGCGAAGAGCGCGTCCATTCGCGCCTCCCCCGCCGACTTTTACACGCGCTCGCCGCCCGGCCGATCCGTTTCCTCATGCGCCTCATGCCCCGCCCGATCATCGCCACCCTGATCCGCCGCCTTCCGGGCTGGATCCGCCGCGTCATTCGCCTGTTCCCGCGACAACGCAAATAATGGAATGTGCCGGGTATCACCTGCGCCCGGCGACCAGAGGCCCGACCAGGCACACCTGTTCTCCCACACGCGGTGGCGTAAAGGGCGCATAATGCCCCGCCAGACTGTCCCAGAAAACCCAGTGGTACCGGGCCGAATCCAGGGATTCGACGAATGTGAAGGTCGCCTCCACCGGCAGCCCCCGCCCGTTCACGCAATCCACCTCGACGGTCATGGCCGGAAGCGTGATCCTGTCCCCCGGCTTAAAGCGAAGCTGCGCAGACCGAAACGCCGAGCCGATCACACAACTCTTATAAAACGGATGGCGTGAGGGAGCTCCCGGGGGAACATCGTCTGCTTCCAGCCTGACGGGAATCAGCGCCCCATGTGACGCGACTAGTACCAACGTACGGGACCCTGTCCGGCGCACCACCGTGTCCCCCGGACTGGAGGAGAGCGTGCGTATTCCCTTAGGCCATGCGACACCATCCTGAGTCAGGTTAAACGGCATATAGGAGAGCGTCATCACATCCGGCGTAGTAACAATGACCAGTTCCTGAGACACCGGCGTCCGCAATACGGGTTCCACCAACAGCCCAACCGACGGGACCGGATGGAACAGACGCATCATCCGCTTGACTTGTCCTGGTAACGGCAGGAATAGATGAATGACAACAAACAGAATACCGCCCATCTGCAAGAGGCCGCGAGAGCGCCCTTTCAGCATCCAAGCCTCGTTTTCCACAACCCCTGCGATGAAGGCCGCTACCAGCGGGGCCACTCCGATCGCCGCATAAAGCGTCACCCGGTCATCCGGCAGGGTGGTTGCACAGGCCGGCACAATAGTCAAAAGTAACCCTAACGCCCAGAAGCGAGCCGCACGTGAGGCCCGCAGCAAAGGGGTGCAAACGGCCGAAACTGCCAATACCCCGATGAGTCCCGCCCCCCAAACCCAAGATTGGAGGTGGGGCGCTAGACACGCGTATTTTCCCATAAACGGCCGGGTAAATACGTCCACCAACACCAGTGGCCCCCATTTCAGCAGATTGAGAACAAACCGGACGGGCTCACTGCCGGGATCAACATACAACCCGGAACAGGCGGTCCCGAATCCCAAAACCTGATACACCATACGCCAGGCGATGAGAACGGCACAAAACGGGACCATGCTCAAAAGCCGGGTCTTCCAAGGGCGTTCGTCGATAAATAGGGTGTAACTGAACAGATACGCAGCGGACGCCACGGCCCCCTCCCCCGCCAACAAACCCAGGGCAAAGGCCAGCCAGGACGCCACGGCCCACCGGCCTGATGTGCTCCGCACAAAACGATGGTATAGCCCAAGTGTCAACACTACAAAAAAGACCGCCACCAGCGAGTTGCGGGCAGCCACCCACACCAGGGATTGCCAATTTGCTGGATTGAGGGCCAAAATCAGCGCCGCCAGCCCGGCCACCCAGGCGCGCGCATCCATACGGCGGTAGAGCGCCCAGGCCGCCATCAGGAACAGACCAAACCAGACCGCATTATGAAGATGAATCGGCACGGTGCGGGACGGCCAGAGTTGATAATCCAACCAGTGTGTCGCCGCTGTCAGAGGGCGCCATAAAGACAACTGCGCCTGCTCGGCCATCCACCAGGGCCAAACACCAAATTCCATCCCCCGTCGCGTCAAGCCCGGCCGGAACCAATCGAAAAGGGTCATTGTGGTCGTCACGAACCGATGGGAATCAATAATGCCTGCCAATTCCTTGACAGGATGATCCTTGAGTAATTTGCCGGCATGCACAAGATCATCTGCAAAAAGCGGCACTCGCCAGGCGGGGGCGCTGATCATAAAGGCCAAAGCCAACAGAAATACCGGAAAGCCAGCGTGGCCCAGAAACTTTTTAGCGATCTCACTATTCATATCAAGAAGCCTTGATACCCCCGGAATGTTAGACCCGCGTGTGCCCTTCGTGAGAATATGAATAACCCCGCGGGGCGTTGCACCTCATAATCAAAAACTAACATACTGAAAATATTCCCGCCATACGGATCCCTTATAGTCCTGCTTTCAACTTAAGCAGGGAATCGATCCTTTTACATAAACACACTATGCGGATTGCTCACATCTCAACCAAATTCAACCGGACCAGCGAGACATTCATCTATAACCTGATCCTGGGACTGGAATACGCGGGAACTGAAAACCATGTTCTGACAACTAGCCGGGTTAATACGTCCGAACGCCCCTTCGTCCGGGTTCGCCTGTTACCCCTTTCCCTACATCAAAAGGCGGCTTTCGTAATCAAGAAGCATTGCCTAGGCCTCTACCATTTCCCCCTGCCCCCCAAACTTACCCGCAAAACCCTTCAGGATATCCGGCCCGATGTCATCCTGGCGCATTTTGGCGGTACCGGTGCCGCCATCACCCCCGTGGCACAGGATCTGGGAATTCCCCTGGTGGTGGTCTTTCATGCCTTTGATCTCTTCATGCGGCAGTTCCGCCGGGAAACCTACCAGGCATTATGGCAATCCGGTGCCCAGGCCGTGGCGGTCTCGGAACACGGAAAACAAAGACTGCTCGAACTCGGTTGTCCCGCTGACCGCCTGCGGATCATTCACTGTGGCGTAGACCCCTCACGGTTTGCTTGGGCGGATCGCCCCACACCCCGAACCAGCGTCTTCCACCTGGTCAGCATCGGCCGTCTCGTCGAAAAAAAGGGTTTCGATGATTTGCTCCGGGCTATCGCCCGGGTGCGCCTCCGTCTGACACATCCGATCCGGGTGGATATTTTTGGAACCGGCCCATTGAAACACCATCTGGTGAAACTGGCACGGACACTGGGCGTAGAGGATTCCGTCACCTTTAAAGGCTCTGTGGCCTGCGAAGACGTGCCCCGCCTGTTGAGAGAGTATGATGCGTTCGTATTGCCCAGCCGCATCGCCCTCAATGGGGACACCGAGGGCATCCCTATCACCATTCTGGAAGCTCAGGCAACTGGATTGCCTGTGATCGCAAGTCTTCACGCCGGGATCCCGGAGGGCATCCCCCCGGCTAATCGGGAATGGCTGGTCCGGGAAGGTGACCCGCAAGATCTCGCCGATAAGCTCTTTTCACTAGCCACCCACCCTGAGCGCTGGCCCTCCATCAGTCGCTCCGGGAAAGACTGGATCACCAGCCACTTTTCATTAAACAACGAAGTCAATGCCTACCTTCGTTTATTCAAGGAACTGAGTTCCGTTACAAAACCCGGGCCGAAGGGAATGGCCTGACCCCGTGTCATTAGGAACCACTGGCTTGGGGCTGGCGTTTCTCCGCGCCCTGAACTCGGGGCTCGGATTGCTACTCAGCATAGCGCTTGCCGCGGTATTCGGTGTCACCCGGGAAGTGGATGCTTTGTTCGTAGCGATGTCTGTCGCGGTTTTCCTGGCGCGTGATTTGTCACGCGTCATCCGGGTCGCCGCCGTTCCCTGCCTGGTGGAATCGGACGAAGGCCGCGGCCCACCTGACTTCGCGGCCAGTTTTCAAATGACCGTGGCGGCGATCGCCCTGGCCGTCACTGCCGTTGTCTGGTGTGGCGCTCCGCTCATTGTGAAACTGACCTCGCCCGGCTTTGACCCCGCCACCTGTGAGCACGCCCAGCGGCTGTTGCGCCTGCTGACACCGTCCCTGCTGATGTTCATGCTGTTCGGCTCCGCCCAGAGCGTATTTCACGCCCGGCACCGGTTTTTGCTTCCTGAGCTGAGCGAAACGCTCTGGCGAATCCTGGCCATTGTGGCTCTGTTCACACTGGGGCGGCAGGGCGGCATCGAGGCCTATGCGAAAGGACTGACCGCCGCCGCTTTCGTGCAATGGGGGTTTCTTTTTTTTGCCGCCACCCGGTACGGGTTCCGCGTCCTGCCGGTCCGCTGGGCCCCGGTTCAACTGGATCTCTTAAAACCTTTCTGGCTGGGCGCCATCGTCGTCCTTTGCTCGGTCATCCAGATGCAGATCGAGGGCGCGCTGGATCGCGCCATGATTTCGTACATGGCGCCGGGCTCTATCGCCTTGTTCTCCTATGCCGACCGGCTCGCCCACATGATGCCGATTCTCCTCTCAACCAGCCTGCTGACCCCCTGGCTACCCGCGATTGCAAAAATCCAGGCGCTGGTGGGAGACCCCCGGCGACTGGCCAAACAGGGCTCGTTGTTTCTGGCGGCACTGGGAACCCTGCTGGCCATCGTGATCGCCTGGGCGGCCCGCGACATGGTGGCGTTCCTTCTCCTGCGTGGCAAGTTTGACGCGTCTTCGGCTCAACTGGTCATTGTCTCCATACAGGTCTTCACCCTTGGAATCCCGGCGATCTTTTGTGTGCAATGCCTCGCGGGGCTCTACGTGGTCTCGCGCAACCTGAAGGCCATGATCGGTGTGGGCCTTGTGGCCGTGCTAACCCACGCCACCTTCAATCTTCTGCTACTCCCCTGGGGGGTGCCTGGCATTGCGCTTTCCAGCGCTCTGTCGATCTGGATTGTGGCGGCCTACCTCTGGTGGCGTATCCGGGCACGGGAACAGGTTTGGTTTCCCTGGGGACGTTTTGCGGGTGCCGTCGCCGCCTCGCTTATCGTCCTCTACACTGTGCCATGGACCTCATTCTTCACCTGGGTACCCGTCCGCTTGACGGCTGGCGCAACGACCGCCTGGGCGGTTTACACGGCCATCATGTGGCCGGCCATCCTCAGGATGCAGGCCTATGAGCGGGAGGCAACCCGGCTAACAAAACCTGACGGCGGTGACACGTCAGACCGAAAAATACTCAAACCCTAACGCCTCTCTAATCGATTTGAGAGAGGATGCCTGCATTCATTTTATTGAATTCAACCATTTTCAAAACGAGGGGAACGATGAGTGGCAAAATAACATTCGCGGGAGCGGCAACAACAGCATGGGACTTTGAACCGGAAGCACTGGCGTCCTCGGCAGTTCTTTCGCCCACCAAAGATATTGCGATACAACGGGACGTTCTTCATGAGTTCGCCAAACGGTGTACCGATGTGATTTTGGCTATTCTTGGAATCGCGCTCACATTGCCCCTATGGGCACTCATCGCACTCGCGGTGAAACTGAGCAGCAAAGGTCCAGTCTTTTTCACCCAGGAACGTGCCGGGCTGAACGGCCACCCTTTCCGCATGTTTAAATTCCGGTCCATGGTGGTGGATGCCGAAGATCGGTTGAAACACCTGGTCTCAATCGAGGAACTCGCGGAACCGGTTTACAAAATCAAGGATGATCCCCGGGTCACCCGCATCGGGCGGTTACTGCGCCGGTTCGGGCTGGATGAACTTCCGCAGCTGTTGAATGTCATTCGGGGTGAAATGAGTCTCGTCGGCCCGCGCCCTGAAGTCGTGCAGCTGGCCGAACGCTACAACGAAAATGAACGTCGCCGGTTGCTGGTCAAACCAGGCATCACCGGGTATCAGCAGATCCATAACCGCGGCATGCCCGACATGGCCGCGCGGCTTGTCTACGATTTCTATTATCTCCGCAACCGGAGCAACATACTGGATGTCTGGATTCTCGCGATGACCGTTTTTGTCATTGCCAGTGGCAAGGAGATTACTTACTAACATGACCTTCCTTTTCTGGTTAAGCTTGGCTATCATCGCTTACGTGTATTTCGGTTATCCGCTTGCCATGTGGCTCCTGGCCCAATTCCAAGCAGCACCGCTGCCTCCTTCCGTAACGAACTGGCCCACGGTCAGTCTGATCATTTCCGCCTTCAACGAAGAACGGGTATTGGAGGAGAAACTCCAGAACGCGCTCTCCCTTGGCTACCCACGAGGAAAGCTGGAAGTCATCGTCGTCTCGGATGGATCTACGGACCGGACGGATGAAATCGCTGCCCGCTTCCAATCGCGGGGGGTGCGCCTGATCCGCTTGGAGAATCGCCAGGGGAAAACAGCCGCCCAGAACCTTGCCGTCGCCCGAGCCAACGGCGAGATCCTGGTGTTCTCCGATGCCAATGCCCTTTACAAACAGGATGCCTTGCAGTGGTTGATTTGGCATTTTTCGTGTGAGGATGTCGGGTGCGTCGAAGGCAGGCGCGTAGACTATTCGCCCTCGGATTCCGCCACGGCGGAACACGAACTGGCCTACCGCGACATGGAATCACACATCAAGACCTGGGAGAGCCGCGTGGCGTCCTGCACCGGCGCAACAGGCCCGATCTATGCTGTCCGGCGTTCCTTGTACATCCCGCTTAATCCAGCCCTGATCAGCGACTTCATGGAACCTATGCTGATCATGTGCCGGCACCGCAAACGGCATATCTTTGAGCCCTGCGCGATTTCCAGCGAAGCCGTCATTCCAAAACTAAAAAATGAATTCAGCCGCAAGGTGCGGGTGATGACCCGCTGCCTGAACAGTCTCCGGATGATGCCCGAGGTGCTCAATCCCTTTCAAAACGGAGGATTCGCCCTTCAGGTCATCAGTCATCGCCTGTTACGCTGGTTGGTCCCCCTCTTCGCCATCACCGCTTTTGTGGCCAACCTGTTCCTTCTGCCCGCTCCCTTCTATCAGGCGACGCTGATACTGCAGGTCTTTTTCATCCTGGTCGCCATGATCGGCGCCATCCTGGACCGTATTGATATCGGCCCGGGCTTCCTGCGTCTGCCCCATTATTTCTACACTGTCAACCTGGCTGCGTTGGATGCCATCGGCAATTGCCTGAGGGGGAAAAACATGGTGATCTGGCTCCCCCAGCGTCACGAGCGCCAGCCTCTTATCGATACCTGATCCTAGGGCCATGATCGATGTTCCTCCCCGAATCACCCTCCTCTATGCGGCGGGAGGGTCAGACCACATAACCGATCCGATCCTTCATTAGGGCGTTCATCTCCCGCTTCATAGCAGGCGTCACCTTCTTCCGCCCGGTATACGCCTCACCAAAACAGGGAACCCGCTGCATCTCCACATGCTTCCGCCGCAGGAATGCGTCCAGGGTACAGAGGATCCGGGCCGGGTTCCCAGCGGCCACCCGGGAGGCAGGGATATCCCGTGACACTACACTGCCTGCGCCAATAATCACGTCATCCCCGATCATCACGCCCGGCAAAATGATCGAGCCGGCCCCGATAAACACCCGGTTCCCGATCGTCACCTTGCCGATCCTCACTCCATTTAACGCTTTTTTCATGCTGGCATCATGCGCCAGAATATGAACCCTTGGCGCCAACGTCACATCATCCCCGATCTCAATGTGCCAGGGATGGGAGTAATCCAGGATGACCTCATCCCGCATCGTGAAATTCCTCCCCACCACCAGACCGTCACGAATGCGCTTTTTCAGCGTCACTTCGTCCAGCCAATTCACCAGCCTTCGTAGCCATTTCCTGAGTAGATTCATCCGTCTTTTTTTCACTCCTTCAGGGACTTGATCAGCGGATAGAATAGATCGAGCCCGTTGGCGGTCGTCTACCAAAGTTTCCAGGGAGTTCCGCACGGACAGTGAAGTCTTCGAGATAGGCCGAGCCTTCACCCGTCAGCTTGAAGGTGGTCATCGCGCCATTCGTTTGCGCCATGTAGAACCAAGTCCCCGTCGCCGACCCGCCATACCCGCTCCAGCCATGCGGATCGGAAATCGGAATGCCTTCATTCACCCGCACCTGATACATGTTATTCCGATAGTCGCTCTCGAAGGTCAGTCGTACCCACGCCGAGGTGCTGATCGCCGGGGCATTCGACAGCGTAACCCACTCGTTCGTCATCGCCGTGACGTCCCGCTGCCACACCACCAGATGGTTGTTCGTCGTCAAATAACACGCGATTTGGTCATTGGTATCCACCGAGGGCTCGTCTATTAGAGGCACCATCATCATCAGGAAATCGACAAACACATTCGTGATCGATTCGCTATGCACATTGTTATGCAGGGAATCCTGAACATGTAATACTTGTGTATGCGTCCCCGTGATCGGATAGGTCCTGGCTGGCAGTCCCACATAGTCCAGCAACTGGGCCATCACCGCGGTACCATTCGTCACCATACCCGCCTCACCGCTGTAGTCTGCATACCACCCATTGCTTCCCGCGATGCGTGTCCCTTTCGAATATTCCTCAAAGGACTCCTCGAACGGGATGACATGGACAAGATAGATCACACGCCCATTCCTCTCAAGTTAGAATTAGGTTAATTTTTTCGTGATCAGTCGTGAAGCCCGAGTGAAAGCGGCTTCAACTCGGCAGATCCTCCCTCTACAAGTACCTCCAGGTCCATGACTGGATGGTCGAATTCCACCCGAAGTGGCTCGAACCCAAGCCGGAAGGGTTCATCCCTGAGTTGTCCGATGCCGATGACCTGATCTGGATCGAGAAGGAACTTTCCAGAGTCGATCTCAAACCGGAGACGAAGACGGCGCTGGCGGGGTTGCAGAAGAAAGCCCTGGAAGGGCAGCTGCGTGACGGCGAAATCGTTCCCTTCCAACGGAGGCAGAATAAGAAGGAGGGGGGCCTCAAAGCCTATCTGTCAAAGCTCCGCCTTCTGCGTAAACGGGCGGGTGAGCTTGCGAGCATGCCGCCTGAGGTCATTGCGTACCTCGACCGGGCCATCGAAATCCTCAAAAATGATCCTCCCGCGCAGTCATCCGAAGCGGCTCCTGGTGGAGCGGGAACAAGGAACGGCGCCAAGAAATAACGATGTAAGGCGTTGATAAACGGAAGGTTATAAAAAGTCCAGCCGGCTGGACTTTTCTATTTATTCCTTCAGGTAATGGATGTCATCCACCGTGAAATCCGCCTTCCGCTCCATCTGGGTCACGATCCGGTTGGCCTCGACGGCTTTCTTCAGGAATACGGGATTCGGCACAAAATCATCCTGATAAAAGCCGTGGTTATAGCCAGGGAAGCGCACCCCGTTATGCCAGACATACCCGTTGTAGGATGAAAACCAATGCGCCCCTACCACAAAGGGCAGACTGGCCAATTGGGTGAGGCAGTTCTTGTAACCATTACCCCTATCCTCCCAGGTCGGCACCGTACTCCAGAGCGGCCAACCCACCGTAGTGGGAACGCCGGATTCCTCGCAGCAGATACACCACTCCGTGATGATAATGGGCCGGCCGGTTTTCTGGTGAAAATACTCGAGGGTTTTCATCTGGTCATGCGTGAAATGATCCTGCCCCTGCGGATACATATTCAGGCCGATCATGTCATATACGGAAAATAGGTCGAGACACCAGTCATAGATGTATTTCATGCGCCCGAAGCTATCCATGGCGTTGGCGCAGGGAAGCCGCTGGCCGATGATCAGAATATCCGGACGGTACTTTCGCACCGTGGAAATTTGAAAGGCAAAATATTCCTTAACATAGTGCCGCAGGAATTCATAAACCAGGTCATTGTTGTCATCAATGCTCCCCTTGAATTTCTGCTTGGCAAAGTTTTCAAACTCCCGGCGACAGGCGGGCGAATAAATTAACTTTGGAAGTTCCGCCCAAGGCAGTTCATTGTCCAGGCATACGGCAAATAGATCGCCTGACTTGCGTTTTTCAAACCACTCCTTGACATACTGGTCATAGGCCTTGCGAAACTTCTCATTAAACACATCCGGGAAAGGCGCCTCGGTACCCAGGACGGGCACGGAATCCCTATCTACCATCGAAAGATCCTCCACCTTCACATTTCCCGCTCCATAGAGGCTTTCTGCAATCTCCCACAACCTGAAGCCGCCTTCATGGGGAAGATTGAGACTCATCACAATGGTGTCCACATAGGGGAGGGTTTTCGCCTGGGTTTGTCTCCGCATCTGAAGCGCCTGATTCATCGGGTCGATTTCAATGCCCGACCCGATGGAATTGAAACCCCAAGCGATCAGCCGGTCGAATACAAGATTGTCGTATTCATTGGTTTTCCCCTTAATTAAATAGGCGTCCCGGATATGCCTGCGCAAGGGCAACTCTCCCCAATCCCCAATGGGGCCGCCCCCCCACAGGCTGACATTCCAATAAGCCTTTCCCATGGGATCAAACAGCCACCACACTCCAGCCATTTGCCTGACCGAGTATTTTCCCTCGGGGGGGATTTGGGGGCGCGCCTCCGCCTTCCTGACCGGGATGTCTTCCATTTTACCAATCAGGGATAACCGTCTAGCCGCCCGCCGTCCAATTTCATTAATCGCGATCTCGTCGATCCAATATTCCCCGGCATCCATGGCGTTCAGGCGCACCTTGCATGCCGTGGTCGCTTCCGGAATAATCAAAAGATACTCCTTCTGTATCCAGTCCGCCTGGTGATCCTGAAATGCCAACGATTGGGAACCGAGACTCCGGCCCAGCATAAAATATTCAATGGTGACACCCGACCAGGCAATTTGTTTGGCGTTGGTTTTGTAATGATACAGCAGCCGGTATTTTCTTTTTGGATCCAAAATAATGTAGGGTGTCTCCATGTTGATCGACTGATTTGCCTGCATATTGATTTTGAGACACTGATCGCCTTCCTTACCCTTATCGAAACTCAGCACCTTCTTGTCCCCATGCAAAATGATCCATGCATCAAGAGGCTCCCTGGTTGCCCAATCTCCGTTGGGAATACGATTGCCCCCGCCAAAACACAGACTGGCGCTGGCTAGATACACTCCGACCGGGGCGATGGTGGCCGCCTTCCCTTTGAAATAATACAGCGACAGGCCAATCATAAACGGATAGGCCGTCCAAACAAACCGTCCATCGGCATAAGCCGAAAGGAACGAATACCCGAAGAGGGAAAGGCCTGAAAACATCCCGACGATCAACGGGATGGCGTTCCTGTCAAACCGTGTCCGGAAATGCCTGATGATATACCACGTCGCAAAAATGCCCGGAAGCCCGAAGGCCAGCATGAAACTGATATAGGTTTTCAGGCGATAGAGATTCTGCCCCAGAAATACCCCGGCCGGCTTCCATACAAATGGAACCCCGGCCCCAAACGCCGTTCTGGCCCAGCAAACGGCCCCCAGATAGGCGGCCAGTCCTAGCCCCCAAAAGGCGAGGTTGGACCGTATAGGCCTCTGCCTGACCAGCATATCCACCAGGAGATACGGGAAAACCACTATCACCGTTTCTTTTGTCAATCCCCCGATCCCGCACCACAATGGCAACCAATAATCCTGTTCATACACACGGGACGAGATCATCAGGAACATGATCAGCATCGCCGTAGCATCAATATAGCCCGAGGGCCCGTAATAAAATACCGGGAAGGACAACGTGTAGAGCAGACAGGCGGCTATTCCATATTCGAAGGCAAACCCCATTTTCCGAAACATGAAAAAGATTACCGGCGGCGTCAAGCAAAGGGCCAGAACATTGACCAGGTTGAACGACAAGAAGGGATCAAAGGGAAGCCGCGAGGCCAGATAGGGAACCAGCGGCCTGTATGAAAACGGGGGAGTCACGGACTCCAGCGGCAGTTGGCCCCTGAAATAGTTGACGAAGTTTAAATAGCACTTCATGTCGATCTGAACTTCACCCGCACGGGTTCCAATCAGCGGCTGAATCAGCTGCACATCCTGCCGGTTAAACCGCGGATAGAGAACCAGCGGCAGACTCATGACCACCAGCGTCACCGCCAGTGTTTTGTGAAGTTTAAAAAATGCCAGCATGGATTATTTCCGTTCGAGCAGTTCCCCGTAAAGTTCCGCATACTGTCGTGCCGTGGCTTCGATGGTAAACCGGCGCACATTGCGTTGCCCGCCTTCAACCAGTTTACCTGCCAGATGAGAGGCCCCGAGTAACGACTGGATCGCCTCAGCAAAGGCGGCCGGCTGGCCCGGCTCCACGAGTAACGCATCTACGCCATCTTGAAGTGTGTCTAAAAATCCGTCAATCCGCGATGCGACCACGGGAATGCCCGCCGCCTGGGCCTCCAGCGCTGCCAGCCCAAATGACTCCTGGATCGAAGGACATACGAGCACGTCCATAACGGCCAACCACGGAGCGACCTCCTTCTGCGCTCCCACGAACCGGATGCGATCTCCGACTCCTTCCTCAGCTGCCGCCTTTTTCCACGCCGCCAGGTCCGGGCCATCCCCCACCAATACCCCCTGAACCGGAACCGAATCGCGGAGAAGTCGCGCCACCGCTTGCACCAGAGTCCTCCCTCCTTTTTCGGGACTGCAGCGCGCCACCATCCCAATCACCCAGCCCTCCTCCGACAATCCCAGCCTCCTTCGGTCTGCCGTTTGGTTCGCCGAGCGATAAAACCGGCGCGCCTCTATCCCATTGTGAATGAGCCGGATCGCCCCGGGCCGGGTTCTCTCCTTCTCCACCAGAGATCGTTGCACACTTTCACTGACGGCCACAAAACGAGTCGTCACGGGCTGTAAAAGCCGGTTACAGACGAACTGCTTCCGCGGCTGGCGCCACCCCGCCACGGAATGGAAGGTGGCCACCACGTTCGGTGTTGCTGCCATCACGGCCGCAAGTCGACCCCAGAACCCGGCCGAGAAACAATGGGTATTAAGAATATCGATCTGCAGGTCATTCAGCAAACTCCGGACTCGCCACAATGCACCAAGATCCAGTCCGCCCCTTCTTCCCAGGAAATGACAAGGGATGCCTCGTTCTCTCAGAACGTCGAACAAAGGCCCCCGGTCATCCAGACAGCCTGCATGCACGTCAAATCCTTGCGCCGCAAGACGGGGCAATAATTCGACCAATTGGGTTTCAGCCCCCCCGACTCGCAGATGATGAATCAGATGGAGAACGCGTGGCGGTTTCATAATACGAATGGGATCAGTCCGATTCCAACGCCAGGGCCCGGGATTTATCGCGCCTGATACGGGCCATGGCACCCGCCGCCGCAAGAACAATCCAGAGATATTTCTCGTTCTCCAGCGTGGAAATGAGGGAAAACAAGAGAAGGGCAACGAGTAAAATGCCCAGGATTTCCGCCGCCTTGTCCTGAAACGGGAAGTCGCCCTCCTGATCGTCCCCGGCAGGTCGGCTCGCTGATACGACCGCATAGGAGCGTTTCACCAACCAGAGGTCACGCCAGGTCACGGCGATAAGCAGGAGAAAAATGGATAAGCCGATCACACCCGTTTGGTAAAGTATCGAGAGGGGTGTATTCCCCATCACACTTCCCGGGCGGTTCAGTCGGTTGAAACGAAATTCACTCGCCATATATTCAGCCGGAAAGTTTCCCGGCCCCCGTCCGATCAGGGGGCTGCGCTCAAACAGCTCCAGGCCGATACGCGCGCTTTCCAGCCGCCAGCGAATACTCCCTTCATTACCTGCCTGCATGGCACTGACACTGAACCGCTCGTATACCTTATCCGGAATCAGCGGTACCACAACCAAGGCAATGAAAATCAGACCCAACACCAGAACGGTTCCCGATATCCGCTTTCTGACACTGAAAACCAAATAGAGGAGCGTCACCGCCAGTACAATGATGGAGCCGCGGGCCCACGTTTTCATAATCGCATCAATCAAAAGAACGGACACCGGCAAGAGCGCGATGCGCCAGGACAGGCGCCGATCCGTCAGCAGAAAATACAGACAGACCAGGGTGCTCAGCACAAGATATAGCCCAAAGGTCGGGGCATCGTTCTGGTAAGTCCAGCCCGAGAGCCGTTCCATCCCGGCCGGGCCATACCCAGCCGCCCACTGGATGGGCATCAGGATTCCTCCCAGCGCAGACAGCAGGCTTGCGGTCACCATAATGGCCAGGAGGATGGCCACATCCCGACCGGTCTTCAGCACATTGAGCGCCAGCAGGAGCAGCAACACCATATTCAGGGGGCGAATCACGCCCTGATACGACCCTTCGGTCTCGACATTCATAAGATGCGACAGCAGGATAACCCCCAAAAACAGGACGCCAAATAAACCCTGCCACCCAAATACGAAGCGCCGGTGGGACAACGCACTTCCCGCCAAAAGCGCCCCGAACGCCACAGGAAAAATTACTTTGGGCAGGGAATTGAAAAACGGCAAGGGAAGACGCCCGCCGATCACACTCAGCGGCACCAAGGCCACAATGGCATACAGTCCCCATTTGGGAACATCATCCGGCCAGCGCAGGGCCGCGCCAACCAGCGCCGCCCCAACTCCCAGCACCATGGCGGCGGTCGGGGCAAGGCTGGTTAAAAGGGCAAACAAAACCACCCCGCCCATCAGACCCAGATTGACACGTAATCCCTGCAACATAAACAGTGCCTCCTTAAGGCAAACACCCACTTTTTGGCCCGATGCATCACCGCCAGGAACGGATACAAGAGATACCAGCCTTCAAATACCTTCAACTCCAATACAAACGCCGCAAAATCCAGCCCTGGGGAACGAATCCCCGCCGCCCGGCAGCCAATAAAGGTGCGCACGATCAAGCCCGGGGTTTCACCGACCATATTCCGGCTGCGGTGCCGGTTGGAAACTGTGGCTTTATACCCCAGCTGTCGAGCGGCGGCCTCACCCTCAGGCGAAAATTCATTTTCCGGCCAACACAACACCTCCACCGTCGTATGCAGTTCGCGCTCCAGCGTCTCACGGGCCCGACCTAAGTCCTCCATGACACGCCGGACGTATGATTCCGGATCCTCCAGACTCCCCTGATGCGCCGGATCCGCGTTCCGGCGCATCCATTCCTCGCGCAGGCGCTCCTCCCAACCCGGCGAGTCAAAGATTGCCCGCCCCGGTTCACGGGCCCATGAGAGAAAACGCCCCACGGTATCCGGGTCCGGTCGATAGGCCCGATGCGCCAGCGCGGGCCCCTGCCGGAACACCGGCTGACCCCACAATGAACGATCCGCCGCCAGTTTATGCCACCATTGTGTCCGCATTTCCGGCAGGGCATTCCAGAAAAGCCACAAATTGGGCTTGCCTGGTCCAACAAACCCCTTCAGTTCCGGCTCCACAAAAACCCGCGTATGGGCCTCGCCGTGCGACTGGATTTCCACCAGCCCACTCGCCTGCATGGCCTTCAATTCCGGCCACGTCAAATATCCGCTCCAATCCAGACCGCCCCATTTTGCGCGGTCGTTCTTCTCAATCGTCGGACGACATCCCGGCGCTTCCGTGACAAATCCGGGGCTGACAAACAGCGTGGCTTTCATGCCGTATTTCCTCAGCAGCGGAAACGCCGCGATCCAGTTGTCAGCATAACCATCATCAAAAGTCAGTGCCACATACCGGCCGCGCGACTTCATCCGCATCTTGCCAGTCAACGCCTGCCGAACCTCACTGATGAAAAGAGTTCGATAGCCCTGCCGTGAGAGATACGACAATTGGCGCTCCAACGCGGCCGGGGTCAGTGACACGTGATCGGCAATCTGCAACCACTCCGGGTAAGCGGATACACTATGGTAATTCAAGACTGGAATTTTCCGCGGCCAGCGCCGCATCAGAATCAACCAGCTTCCCAGCCCGAACGCCACCAGAGAGCATAACTGGATCCATAAAACCGCTGTTCCGGCCAACAGCGCCGCCCCGGCCACAAACCCTACCCATAAACACCACTGCCCCCACGCCATTGTCCTGGTTCGCGTCGCTCCATTTTTACAGATTGATCGCATATCGGCGGATCGTTTCAATTACGGCTCAAGACCGGTCTACTCGTCAGGGGTTCAGTCGCAGGCCTGTTCCCATTGGAATGCCCGTTATTACCTGCCGCGAACAGGTGATCACCCGCATGCATCTTTTTGTTGAAAATGATTTTCATTCCGCCTGCCGCACTACCGAGCCGCTGGCGCACCTCATCAGCATCGCTCCGGCAGGACTTTGTCGCATCAAAGACACACACGATATCCGTCGCCAGAGGCAACAGGCGGGGCACGGAGGAATCGACCCTCAACGCGGCGGTATCTATCAAAATCAGATCAAACCCCTCCTTGAGTTGGAGAAGTTCGAGCCGGATCTTTTCGACCGCCCATTTCGATTGCGCCGTCGGACGTTTGTAGCCGGCATTGATCAGGCTGAGTCCCCCGTCAAGGGTTATGGAAACCGCCTTGGCTTCCACTTCGCCAGCCAGAATCTCAGCCATACCAACCGACTGGGATTTGCCGAACGCCAGGTGGAGCGCGGGAGCGCTGAAATTGGCATCCACAACCAGCACCTTGAGTCCCGATTCACGGGCCAGTTTGGCGAGTTGCTCGATCAGATAGGTTTTTCCCTCGCCCCCGTTGAGACTCACGAACATGCAGATCCGGGCGCTCACACTTTCCATCAGGCGCATCAGCAGATGTTCCAGGTGCCGCTTGGTGGTGCGCCGGTGTGCCACCGTGCCATAATGGCCATGTGCCACGCTCTGGAAAAATTCGGTCAACCGGCCAGAGGACTCGCCATCAGGATCCCCGTGACCGTTGGCAACCACGTAGGGCATGAGGCCGACGATTTCGCCGCTGCTGCGGCCAAGATCATCCTGGCTGCGCAGTCCGGGCCGCCACGCCTCGCACACCAGCACATAACCGATCGAAAGCAGCAGGCCCACGATGAGCGATGCCACGGCATTACGCAACAGAAGCGGCCCCTCCGGGTAGACCGGCGGAATAGCCCGGTCAATGATCCGCGCCGTGCTCAGTTGCGCCAGTTCTGTGATCTTGGTATCCAGCAGCCGATCCTGCAATGAACCGATGGTATGTTCCAAATTCAGCCTCTCGCGATACAAATCCAGGAGCCCGGCTTCTTTTGCCGGCAACTTGTCCAGCACAGCCACTTGTTCGCCAATGACTTTTTCAACCGCCGCCTCCCGCGTCTTCAATTCGCTGCGCTCCGCCTCAATCACCGCCAGTGAAGCCGGTGTCTGGTAAGGCTTGAGTGCGTCAATTCGCGCATCCAATTGAGCCCGGTTGACACGGGTGGCGTTGAGATCCCGCAGATACACCGACTTTTCTTGAAGCCCAAGATCCATGTCGGTTGAAGATGCGTAGAGTTTCTCGCCCACACGGTAATCCTTGATTTTCGTTTCCAGGGTGGCCAGATCCGCTTTTGATTCCTTGATCTTCGCCTCGATATAGTCGCGGGTTGTCCGCATCTCTTCCCGGTTCGTCTGCAAAGTCATCTGCACATGGCGATCCGCCAGCGTATTCGCGACTGCCGCCGCGATCTTGGGATTTTCCCAGGTCACGGCAATCTGATAGACAAAGGAACCTGGCAGATTCTGGACTTTGGTGCGGGCCTGAATGGTGTCCACCAATGACCTGAACGGATCGGGCGTTTCCCAACGACCGGTATTCAGCAGGGTGACCGCCCGGCCAAAGAGCCCGAAAATCGGGGAGATCAAATGATGCCGGATATGCCCGAGAACGCCGCCGTTGCTCAATTCCGCCCGGTCATTCGTCATCAGGGTGCGCGCCACATCCTCCGCCAGGGTGCGACTGGTCATGGTTTCAGAGTAGGTCTGGCCCAACAACGCCACCGGGCTCCCGAACATATCCGGCCGACCGGCCGCGAAACCAATTTCGCTGCGGGTGGGCAGAATGGTCATTTTGGTGCGGGCCACAAACTTAGGGCAGAACGCCATGCTGAAGGCCGTCAGCACCAGCGTCAGGATAAACAGTCTGGAGGTAATCCACCAAATCCGTCGCCGGTGATAGGTCAGAAGCCGGAAGGATCGTTTTATGATATCGTCATATGCAGTTGTCATCATGGCGTCTCCCTTAATTCAAATTGTAACCGAAGCCCAGGCCGGTCGGCACCGGCATCATCCGGCGTATGTATTGATCCACAAAAGTATTCAGGTTGGCCACCCCGGTCCGGGGAACCAGCAGCATATCCTGGGGTGAGAGCGCTATCTCAGGGCCCAGCGGTTTGCCGGAGTCAATATCCAGGTTGATCACATGCCAGCTCACCTTGCCATCGGCCCGGCGATTAACGACCACCACCTGGGATTTCTTGGCGGTGTCTAGCGCGCCACCCGCCATCGCCAGCGCAAAGAAGGGGCTGACCGGGTTGTTAATGGTGTAGCGTCCGGGATTGCGCACTTCACCCAGCACGGCGATATTCCCGTCCGAACTCGAACTCAAATTCAAGGCCACGGCGATGCCCCGCCGGAAGACCCGGTTGTATTTCTCGTCGAGTTCAGCTGAAAGCACGGGCAGGGTTTTACCCATGGCGCTGACCTCGCCCACCAGCGGGAACGTCACCGTACCGTCATTCCGGATCTGGATGATCCGGGTGGAACCCAGGTCGGTGTTGCTTCGCAGGGTATTCAGGAAGTCGCGGGCCAAGGCATTGCCCTCCTTAAGGATCACGGTGATTTCCGCACCCGCCATGGATTTGGCCATCCGCGTGGTCATATCGGTCCGCACCTGCGCCACCGTCAGGCCTCGCACATTCATCTCACCGATCAGGAAAAAGGAAATGCATCCATCCGGCCGCACCGTCACATCCCCGGTAAAGGTTTGCTGCCCCGAGACACTGATGGTCAGAACATCCTGACTGTCAATCAGGTATTCCTTCGAATCGCCCGGGGGACGGGGAAAATAGGAGACCGCCAGTACATCGCCGGGGGAAATGCGGTAATTGGCCGGCCCTTCTAATGGCGTATTGGGGACGGGAACAGAATTCGGTGTTATCGCGGTTCCACCAGTTCTTGGAGCAGATTCCTTGGCCGGAGGTTCCTTATCGACCTCCACCAGCGGGTGAATAGTCTGGCGCTGAGTCTCCGCCGCTGGCGAACCTGCGAAGCTTCGGACTTCATGACGCGCCGAGGCGTGGTAGATGATCCCGACGAGCCCGTCGTCCTGATCCGGAGGGGTACTGCAGGACGAACAGAGAGCCAGACCCATGACCAAGGCCATGCAGGCACCGACCTTTGCCACGAAGGGTTGATGTTCTTGATCACGAGTTTTCACGTTAATTCTGTCCTCCCTGTTCATTGAAATATTTGTCAGTAGACACCTTTGGGATTTGGACTCAATTAGCGTGGTGTTACTTCTTGGCTTGCATTCGGAATTATCGGCCATACCCCCGCGTTGTTCTCACTGGCGGCAATAATGATTCCTCCACCTTCACAGGAGCCTTGCTGATGTTCCGCTTCTGTTTCGGGAGCATGCCGTCGGATTGGAGTTTGGCAACCAAGTCTCTTGCCAGCGCCGGCATATCTTCCGCCTTGATGAAGGCCCCGGCCGGATCCAAATCGATGGAGCCGCGCCAGGCCAGTTCCCGTTTGCTCCGTTCGGCGTAATTTCTAAACACACCGGCTTCAAACCTGCGTTTGTAACTCCGGCCCCGTGTATCCACCGTTCCATCTCCCGGCTCCACCACCAGCACCAGATCCGGATTGAACTCCCTGATCTGGGCGGCATAGCGGGCCTTGTCGGCCTGCAGAGCCAAAGGGTTTCGGCTCTGGATCAGGAAAGGCGAACCGCTTCGCTTGAGTTCGAAGTCCAGCGCCTTCTCAAACGCGGCCGCCCAGGCTTCATCCGCGGAGGCCAGTTGCGACACCACGATGAGGGATTGCCCCACCGAAGCGTGCCCCTCCTCCCCTTTCGAGACCAGTTGAATTCCCGTGGACACACAACCGACGGCCAGAACCGCCAGCCCGGCCGCCACCAATCCTCCCCTCAAAAACAGGGCATGTTTCGACATATTTCCTCCCCAATGGCGCACGTAGCGCCTTAGAATACGTAATTTATACTCGCCATGACCGCATGATGATTCTCGATGAACAGCGCATCGCTGTTATCCGGGAACACCACAATCCCTGTATCCGTGGAGTCGAACGAGTACAGCCATTCGCGCATATAGTCGATCGAAACCCAAACCCGCTTGGTGATGGAAACGTCCACCCCGAATGACGCCCGGCCACCGTAGGCCAGCGAGTACTGGTCACTGTAGGTTTCCGAGACCACACCATCGACCCAGTTCGTGTCCATGCCGCTGCGGGCGGTTCCTGAAGCCTCACCCAGGAAGAAAAGAACGGAGCCGTGCGCCTGGAACAAAGGCGTTTCAAATGGACGCCAGCTCCCCGTGTAACCGCCTTCGAGCATCAGCCAGTTCATATTCCCCCCGCCCTCCACCATCGTGGAGCCTTCAGTGATCATATCGTCCTTCTGCATGCCCATGTACCGGAACCCCATGATGGTTCCATATTCCGCCTGATTGTTGCGGCCCGTGATCTGCGACCAGGTCACTTCAAAGTCGCGGGAAACGGTGTCGATCGACTGCTTGGCATTGGGATGGGTATATTCGTATGTGAAGTCCGACTTGACGAAGGATACGTCGAGCGTCCCGTCGCCACGGCCAACCTTCATCTGCAAGCCCGCACCGTTGCCTGAGGTGCTGCCGTTCTCCCAGTCTTCCCCGCCCTTGGACGTCGTTGGCCCACGCTGTTGCAGGGCATCGTGTTCGTAGAGCCAGTTCTTATATAACACTCCGGCCGAAATGCGCCAGGGTGTCGCGGCTTCCTGTGCCACCTCACCCAAATCACTATTGGCATCCTGCTTTGTCTTCTCCTGTGCCACGCACAGGCTGACACTACCGGCCACTATCATCGTCATCCAGATAACCTTCTTCATTGCTCCTCCGTTTTTTTTGTTTTGCTGTTGTTTCCTGCGTTTTTCATCCTGAGACTCCCTTATATTGTTGCGTTATTTTTTATCCGTATTAATTCCCACCTTGGCAATTCCGCACTTGCGGACTTCATCCAGCACCGCCACCACATTCTTGAAATTGGCGCCGGCATCGGCGTTGATGATCACCTTGGGATCCTTGCTGGTGGTCTTGTAATTCTGCAGCCGCATCGGCAATTGGGAGATCGATGTTTTTTCCTTGTTATAAAACACTTCTCCCTTCTCATTGACACTCAACGTGACCGACTTTTGCATTTCCTGCTGGTCTCCCAGGGAGGCGGCAGACGACGCGCTCGGCAACGCCACAGAAACCCCCTGGTTCTGCGTCATCGACAGCGAGACCATGATGAACGTGGCCAGCAAAAAGAAAATAATATCGATCAACGGGATGATCTCGATGCGCGCTTTTTTCCCTGATCCACCACCTCCACCGCCATGCATGTGCTCGTTCTCCTTAATTAGATTGATGTTGAGCCATGGCCGCCAACGGGCCTGCCGGGCGGTTCACCAGCAATTCCAGCTGAATTGCCGCCGCTTCCATTTCCTGTCGGGCTTCTTCCAGCCGCGTATTCAACATGTTGAAAGGAATCAGACTGGTAATGGCGACGCCCAGACCGAAAGCCGTCGCAATCAAAGCCTCGGAGATACCGCCGGTAATGGCACCCGGCGCACTGAGTTCGCCGCCGATCAGTGCAAAGGAGCCCATCATACCTGTCACCGTGCCGAGCAATCCCAGCAAGGGGGCCAGGGTAATCACGGTGTCCAGGATGGGAATCCCCCTGCGGTATCGCCGCATTTCCTTTGACTGGGAATACAGCAAGGCGTTGGAAATGGATTTCTCCCGGTGCTCCAGCGCATACGCCAGCGCCCGCAACACAAAGAATTTTGACTTGCCCCCCACCACCAGCGCCCGGTCAAAATCCCCTTCCGTCACGGCCTCAAGGAATCGTTGCACCGCCTGGGGATTGCGGCGACTTTGCTCGAGGGTCAGAAAGATGAGCCGCTCCGTAACGGTCAGGAGCGACAGCGTCGCCGCCACCAGCAAGGGCCACATGATCGGCCCCCCCTTTTCAAAGATGCTGATGAGGTCGAATTTCTGGACCATCGCCTTCAGTGCTCCGCCCCGCGAAGGATCCAGCGGCAGGGTTCCCCGGCCGGTCTTGATCAACTCTCCCAGACCTGCCTGCATGTCATTTTCCATCGGGCGCACCAGCGGCTTGGCCGAACCGGGTTGAGGGATCACCAACCCCACCAGTGCCCCATTCGACGAGCCGAACATGACCGAGGGGCCCACCACCAGGAACTGCCCCCCCTCCACCGAACCATCCGGCCCCACCGCCACTCCGCCAAAACACATACCACCGATCGCCTCGGCTAACCGGGTGCTGGTCAAATCAACCACCGCCACCCGCCGGTCGAAAATGTCGTCCGGGGTCAGGGTCGGGTTCCCGGCGGCCTGCTTGGCCGCCTCCAGCGTTGCCGCAAGCGCCTGCATTTCACTGACCGAGCTTTTCGTTTCACACACCCGGATGTACTCATCCAACAGGTTGGCAATGTAGGACATCTCGTCCTCACGGGCTTTTTGTTCCGCCTTCAGCGCCACCATTCCCATCGCGCCCGCATCGGCCAGACGCTGGGCCTGATCCAGCTTCTTCCGCCCCTGGATCAACTGGTCTTCCCCTTTCGCCAATTCCTCTGCTAGCGGCACTTTTTCCGTGGCAACCTCGGCCCGCAATTCATTGAGTTCTGTCGTGGCCCGTTCCAGCTCCATCTGAGCCGACTGGGAGATCCCCCCCATTGCGGCCGCCCCCACCTGTCCTTTCAAGCCTTCATCCGCAGATTGCGCCGCCGTCACCATCCAGGCCGTCAACACCACTGCTGTCAGGATTCTTTTCATTGGAGCACCACCGGTAGGCCGACGAAGGCGGGCGGGCGCTTGCCTTCCTGAATTTCAATCGCTTTTTGCACATCCCGCGCGATCCCGGCCGACGCTTCCCAGGTCCAACCGTTGGTAGTCGGCCGCCCGATCCCCGCCTGGCCGGCGGCGCTCAGGTAATAGGCCTGCCCCAGACCCACGTAAAGGACCCGAACCTCGGCCGGTTTTCCGTTCGCCAGATTGCGCACTTCAAACACCACGGGGATCTCGGTATTGGCTTTGATCGACTCACTCAGGATGCCCAGCACATTCTGGAACCGCTCGGCGGCGGAGACCTTGGTCGTGGCCGCATCCGCGGGAATACGCTCATATAACGGCTTGAGTTTCGTCTGGATGGGATCCGGCAAGGTCGGGAACATTTTACGGATCTGGCCTTCCAGCCGGGTCACGGCTACCGCCAGCCGTTCCACAGACCGTTTGAGCTTCGCATTTTCCGCCTCTATCGTCGCGCGCTGTTTGGCCGCGGTCGCCGAAGCCACCTCCGCCTGCTTGATTTTCTCCTCAATGGTGGCGGCTTCCTTGCGGGCCAGGTCCAGCCGCGAGGCCAGCGTTTCCTTACCCTGCTGCCAATCCTTCCGCTCCCGGGCAATGACCTGCTGGGTCTCAATCCACTTGTCGAGAACCATCCGGGTCTCGGCCAATGTGGCCCCCCCGGCCGGTTCTGTGGACCCGGGGCCGGTTCCCCCGGCTACCGTCACTCCGACTGCACCGCACAGGGCGACCACTGTAATAAGGCTCCTTGCTTTCATCGTTTGCTCCTTGCCACACGTTCAATTTGTTCGAGATACCGGGCAATTTCCTCGCGCGGTTTCACTTCCTGTACCCGTCGCAACAGGGGCACCGCATCATTGAATCGGCCTAGACTGACCAGCAACTGCGCCTGTCGTGTCCGGGCTTGCACCTCGAATTCCGGGATCTCCGCAGCGCGTTCGTAATTCAGGATGGCGCGTTCGGGTTCTGCCTTGCGCCCGTAGTACTGAGCCATCAGGATCAACGCGTCCCCATCCAAGGGGTTCAACTTAAGCGTCTCTTCCAGGGCCTTTACCAGATCCACCCCATCTTCACCCTGCGCCATGGCGATGCGTGCCCCCAGTTTGGCCAGTTGGGCGCGGTCGGCGGGCTCCAGGGTTTTCTCCCGCAAGGCGCGCAATCGGGCATTGACGAATCGTGCCTGGGAGAAGGCTCCCTTGGCGGACAACTGCTGGGCGGCGCGGATCACGCGGGCGGTCGGCAACGGGGGCTCCGCCGACAACGCCAGGCAGTACGCCTGCGCCGCCAGGTCCGGCAGGTCCTCGCCCAGATAGAGGTCCCCCAATAACATCAGGTTATCGGGCGTGGCCTTTCGCAACCGGTCAAGGCATTCCAGATTGACGGCCGCCTTCAGGGGTTTTTTCAAGCCCAGATAGGCATTGGCCTGCAGCAGCCAGAATTCCGGCTTCTCGGGATAATGCTGGATCAACACATCCAGCAGGGCGACGGCGTCCTCAAATTTCTGTTGCTTGAAAACACAACGTGTAAGCCCCAGGCGCCACTCGGTGTTGTCCGGCTGGAGCAACAGCGCGTTACGGTAGGCCGCCTCGGCCGCCAGATAGTCCTCCTTGGCCGCATAGGCGAAGGCCAGTAGACCATAGGAATAGGCATCACCGCCGCCTAGTTCGATCATGCGGGTAAAACTGGTAATGGCTTCGTCAAACTTGCCGTCCCGCACATGAATGATGCCCAGGTTACGATGCGCCCGGCGAAAGGAGGGAAATTTATCAACCGCGCGCCGGTACTTCCGCAGCGCTTTGTCCATCAGATCCTGCTGGAAATAGATACTACCCAGATTGAAGTCCAGCATCGCCGAGGAATTCGGCTTGGTCTCACGCTCCAACATCTGTCCCGCCTTGCGCAGGTCGGTTCCCATCAGCGGCCTGACGCGCTCCAGGATCGCCACCTCCTCCGGCGTCACCCGGGGTTCGAGTTCCGCCGAAATCCCGTAGCTCCCGACGAATTGCTTCTGGAAGGTGGGATCCTTCCACAACGCCGCCAGGGCGGCGGTGGAGGGTGACACAGTGGGCTCCGCCCAAGCCCCCGCACCCACGACCCAAAGACCGAGCGCCATTCCCCTCATGATTTTATATTTTATGGTTGGCATCATTTACCCCGCCTCAAATCGTATGGGAACCCGCATGAGACACTTGACCCGGACGCCACCCTTGACGGCCGGCTCAAACTTCCACTGGCGCACCGCCGCCAGGGCGGGCGCACCGAAAGCAGGATGGGAGGCCCGGTCCACCCGGGCATTCAGGACATGCCCCGTCGCCGTGACAATGAACACCACCTGGACACTTCCTCCCATTTTTTTACCCTTTAATTCAGAGGGATAGACGGGTGGCGTTTGAACAATCGGCCGCGGTTTCTGGTCGATATCGTCCATGCTGAAGGCGTTATCCATGTTGTCGCCGCCATTCCGGGCACCGGCTTTACCTGTGCCGCCGATACGGCCGCCCGAGGCCAGTGAAACTGCCGACCCGAATTCCCCGCCGCCCGCACCCGGATTCAAGGCGGCCTCGATGGAGCTTAAACTCGCGGCATCCAGCGCGGGAGTGTTGTCAGACACCTGGGGCGCCGGTGTGGCATCACTGATATCCGGCGGCTGATCCTTCTGGGCCTGCAGTTCTTCCGGTGGTTTTTCCGGCTCGGGCTGATCCAGCTTCTTCTCTTCCGCTTTTTTCAAGTCATCCGAGAATAATTCAACGGTTTTAATGTTGGCCTTCTTCGGAGTCTTCGGTACAAGCAACCCCCCGAAAAGCAATACCCCGGCGATCGTCGCGATGCCAAAAAACATCCCCATCACTCGCCCTAACATGCGACACCTCCCGATTTCTGATGGGCTCCACATCGGGTGGCAAGCAACGTCATCATCGCGCTGGCGGCCTCGTCGATTTCCTGTGTGGCCGTCTCCAGTTTCTGGTTCATCAAATTAAACGGAATCAAACTTGTGATCGCGATCCCCAGGCCGAAGGCCGTGGCAATCAGGGCCTCAGCAATGCCGCCGGTGATCGCCCCCGGGGCGCCCAAATCGCCACCGATCAGTGAAAACGAGGCCATCATGCCCGTTACGGTGCCAAGCAGTCCGAGCAGCGGCGCCAGGGTAATCACGGTGTCAAGGATCGGGATCCCCCTGCGGTACCGGTGTAACTCACGTTCCTTTGCGTATTTAACGGCGCCTTCCAGTGCGGAACCGCGGTGCTCCAAGGCATAGCCCAACACGCGTACCACAATATGACGGCTGTGCCTGCTGATCTGGATCGCCTGCTCGATTTCTCCCTCGCGCAGAACCTTCATGAATTTTTTCTGGACCCCCGCCTTCCTGCGGAAGCGCTCGAGCATAAAGAATCCGGCGCGCTCCGAGACCGTGGCAAGGGCGAGGAACGCCGCACAGAGCAAAGGCCACATGATCGGCCCACCCCGGCGAAAGACCTGGAATAGGTTTCCTTGATCCACCGTGTCCAGAATTGACTCCATGTACGGACCTGAACCCGCTCCGGTCGTATCCTGTTCCTCACCGGACCACATGCGCATCAGGCGTTTCGCCCAGGGCTGTTTGGCCAGCGTTCCCAGCCACCCCGGTGCGTCTTCAGCGGTGACGGCCTCAGGCGGGGCGGCCACTTCGGGGTCCATCGCGTGTACAGCAAGCGGAAGCCCCAACGCCAGGGATAGCGCGAGAACCCATCGTCTCTTCCTTATCGTGTTAGCGTATAGGTTCATCAGCTTCACCAGGTACCCGAAATGCTGAATGTGTAACGAATCCCCTCACGGTAACTCCGTTTGAGGATTTCCTTTCCATCCGGCAGGCGGTAAACCTCCCGGACCTCCTGATCGAGCAGATTCTGTGCACCAAGGGTGACGCTGACCGTTTTATTGAGTTTCTGCGTCAGACCGAAATTCACCAGGGCCGCCTTCTTGGTATAAACATCCGGGATGGCGGCACTCGCCACAGCCGCGCCGGTCTTGAGCATGTCGCCCCGGATATTGTAAAACCAATTCAGGGAGGTTCCCCATTTCTCAATGTCATACCCCAGGTTGAAGTTACACAAATACGCCGGTTGGCCTTCCATATCCCTCGTGGCTCCTTTCGAAGCGCCCAGATCATTCATATTGAAGAAACTGAAGGCAAAGCCCTTTGCGAACTGGTCAAAAGGCGACACGTATTGTTCAGCTGTGTCCCGCTCTTCGGGGTAGAGGTTGTAATCCTTGAGCTGGTTTGCATAGTCAGCAGGCAACACCACCAAAGATCTCATCTTTGTGTAGTTGGCCCCCACATGCAACGCCTCGAACGGGCCCGGGAGAAAATCGAGATCTTTCCGGGCCTCGTATTCCATTCCCGTAACCTGACCCTCGGGATAATTGACCGCCACGACGTAGGGATCGCCAAAATAGTTAAAGGAGACCTTCTCGATCGGATCGGTAATCTTTTTGTAGAACCAACTCACCGCCCACACCTCGCCGGGTTTCCTGAACCATTCCCAGCGCACGTCATCGTTCTCAATATGAGAGACCCGGAGGTTCTGATTCCCAAAAAAGTTTTCATTGTCGATGGGATCCACGGATAACACCGAGGCGGTTTCCCGGAAGGTGGGACGCGCAATGGTCTGCGACCAGTTTACCCGCAGATTCATTTTCGGCGCCAGTTCGTACACCAACCCCATCGAACGCAGCCAGTCCGCCTCCTGCAGATGGGTCTGGGCCTGATCGCGCGTAACTTGCTGCATGAGGTAGGCGCCTGAATTATTAGTCAGGGTATAATACGGAGCGGTTCCAGGCATGACGGCCTCAAAGGATGAGTACGGGTTGACCGAAATGTCGGTCACTTCAAGCCTGGCACCACAAAGCGCCTTGAGCCGCTCGGTCAAAGGATAATCCAGCATCCAATACCCCGAGGGGATATCCTGATTCCCCTCATAACTCACGTTGTTCTGGAGTTGCGGCTTGATATACCAGCGCATTTCATTTTGATAAGGCCCCCCACCAATGGTGTTGGGGTCCGAGAATGAATCCGTCCATAATGCGCCTGGATCCGCCGCAGTCGTCTTGAAGGATGCGGCATCGACATCATGGTTATACCATTCCACCGCATTCGAATTTGAACTGTCAGCCGGGGGCTTCTGCTGGTACTGCGACACATTGACATAAGTAAAGGCTGACTGGGAAAACGTCCTCTGAGTCCTATCCTTGACGAACCCGAGTTTGAATTTTCCGTCCGACTCATTGCTCCGGAACGGGAAGGCCAGATTCATGCCCTCCTGCGTGTTATCCTCTTCAATATCGCGCCAGATGCGGGAGGCATTGAATACCGCCTGGGCACTGGTCGGCTGCTCCACGATATAATTCCAGGTATTTGAATCCGGGTGGGATACCAGCTCCCGGAACCGCCGCGTGTCCGGATCATACTGCCGCACCTGGTTCTGTGCCGCGAACAAGTCCACATCGAAGGCCTCGAATTTCCGCTGCCAGGTGAACTGCCGTGTATCCGTCGAACGTTCCGTATACTGGATGCCTTGAAGCCGGTCTGCCTGACCGCTGTCCCCCATCTGATCAGGAAACCTGACATCATTGCGGATGGATGCACGATCAGTGGCCGTCTGCGTCCGGAGCCAGGTGAAGCCAAATGACTGCTCATCCCCTTTTGCCAAACCCACGGAGACCAGCATGCTGTCTTTGACTTCCTGGATGCCCGTCTGGCGGCGGTACTGGGCGCTATCGGCGGTCTCGATTCCGGGCGGATCCAGTGCATAGGTTCTCTCAGTCACGTCCTGTACCGAAAATTTATTGCCATAGGTGAAGGCGCCAATGCCGCCCACAGTCCAATCGCCGCCCACATTTTTGCGACTGCCGCTGCTCAGGGAATAACCGTAGTTGCCGTCGGGCACTTCGGTGTATTTGGTTCCCATAGCCGGCGACAGGGAGCGCGTGATCTTGTCATACTCCGCGAAAACCGGATTCTGCGGATGGTCAGCATCCACCAACTGGTCGTGCTTGGAATAGTTCCCGGGCAAATTTCCTGAAGCAATACTTCCCGCGAGCGTAGGATTGTTAACCATCGAGGCCAGCTCCGTCGGCATGGCCCGCGAGCCCAGATCGCGGCCCCACTGGCTGCATCCTCCCCCCTCGTAAGTCACAAACCCGTCCTTCCCTGTATTCTGGCCATTGATTTCACGGGACATCGAGAATTTCGCGAACGGTTTTTCGGGAATCGAGATGGTGCGGATGTTGATCCCGCCACCGCTGTAATCACCGGGCAAATCAGGGGTAAACGTTTTTGATACCGTCATACTCTCGATCGTTCCGGACGGAAAGATATCCAACTGCACGGCCCGCTTCTTCGGATCCGAACTGGGCACCCGCATACCGTTCAGCGCCACGCCCACATAGCGGTCACTCATGCCGCGTACGGTGGCATATTTGCCATCCACCACCGAGGCCCCCACCACTAATTTCAACGCACCGGCTGCGTCGCTCGCCCCGGCCCGGCTCATCATGTCCTTGCTCACGGAATCCTGGAATGACAGCGTACTCCTGCGCAGGTTCAGGAGCCCTGACTCACTGGCGGTATCGGTCAGTTCCAAATCACGCACCATCAATTCCTCCATATCCGTAAATTCGCCTTTTAACTCAATCGCCAGATCCGCCAGCGCTCCGGCCATCACGATCACGGAAGACTCAACGCGGCGCTCATAACCTGGCTTGGATACCGTAACGGTATAGGTTCCCGGGGGCACGCCCTCGAATAGAAAATGCCCGTCTTCAGTCGTGGCTTGCTTCAGGTTCAGTTCTACCAACTGAACGACCGCCTGAGCGGCCGGCCCGCCGAACTCCGCATCCGATACCGAGCCACGAAGCCCCCCCAAGGGTACCTGCCCCCTGGCCGGCACACCCAAGGCAAACTCCAGAACCAACACAGCCCTGATCAGCCATCCTCTATGGCTGTGTGGCATCGAATGTCCCGTTCAAGCGCTCGAGCTTCTTCTGGATATCCGCATCCATGACCTCTTTGTGTCCTGTCAACGACACGCACACATCCACACCGGCGATAGCCCGCGGACGACGGTTCACCAATTCAATCGCGATGTCGAGAGCCTGGAGATAGAGGGCACGAGCCTTAACTTGATCCCCGATTGCCGCATAGGTATCCGCTAATTCGGCATAGGCGAAAGGCTGGAAAATCACTTCCAATTGGCGGGTAATGCTTATTTCCGCGGCATCAATCAGTGCCTGGCTCTTACCTTGATCGCCAAATCTTTTCCACAAGATGGCGCCTTGACTCAGCAGGGAAATCTGGACTTCCACCGGTAGTTTGACCGCGCCAACGACATTGGAGCCCACTTGCTCCAAACATTCGCGAGCCTGTTCAGCCAACCCATGGCTCGCCATTGCATCGATCACCTTTAACTGCAATTCCCAGCGCCGATATGGCTTGACCTGTTTCGTCGTTGCCCAGGCACTGACCATCATTTGCGTGGCTATATCGGGATTAATCTGACCAGAGACGACCAGGTCCAGATACCCCCGCACACTGGCGTCCGCAGTATCAATCCCGTTGGTCTTCGCCAGGTTGTCCAGAATTCCAGTGGCCTCATCCACCCGACCTGTTTTGGCAAGCGTGAGCGCGAGATTGGCCGCGACATCGCCCCCCAAACTGGAGCGGGCGTTGAACTTTGCCGCCCCATGGGCCACATCGTTCCCCCGTCCCAGCAAGGCTTGGATGCGGATAATGGCCGAGCGGAGATAATCACGCTGCCAATCTGTTGCCGTGAAACCACAGGTTTCGAGTTCGGGCAGCATGGCTTCGGCTTTCGCCCTTTCACCGTGTGCGACCAGTGACTCAGCAATGGCGGCCAGGGCCATTCCCTTGCTCCAGTCTTCAATCTGCACCGCACAGGCGCGGGCCGTTTCGGTATCTCCTTCCGCCAGATAGGCAAGGACAATCTTCTTCTGGGCCTGACCGCGGTCGCTCAAATCAATGGCCGCGTTGGTTATCGCACAGGCATATTTCCAGCCGTAGCTGAGCGGGACGTTTGTAGCCACCGCCACCGGTTTGGTCACCGCAGGGCCGCAACCCGTCATCATGAGGATCAGCGTGGCTGAAGCGGCTAATCCGGTCACCCAACCTGCTGTTGTCATCTTCTGCCTTAACGTGTTCATTATTTTGTTTCCTGTAATACCGCCGTATTGAAGCATCGGGAATTATGCACGCCCATGTTAGGCCTCTATTAGGGGACTGCTATTATTGCGCGAGATCCCCTCCAAAAAAACTGGCGGCGGGAAAACTCCCGCCGCCAGTACTCCACTGAACCCCTTTTCTGCGGGTTCACCTGTCCATTCTGTTACTTGACGATATGCACACCCGCAACATAGAGCTGATCAAAGGTCACCAGATTGTCCTTGACCAGATCGACTCCGAAGTAGATGTCATAGGCGCCAGCCGGCAACGACGCGGTTGAGATCGCGATCGGCGCGGCGGTGCTCAGGAGAGGCCCTTGCAACGTGCTCGTCAAGCCTACCACCCAAGCGCCCGTGGCGAGGTTGAAACGGTAGATCGTGCCCGTTGATTTCACCGCCACCAACCAGAAGTCGGCGTTGATGCCTTCATAGGTATCGGAGTTCAGCGCGATATTCACGATGCCAGCGCCACTGGTGATCGTCGGCACAATGCCGGTCTCGTCACCCGTAGGAACGTTGTTCGTCACGAATCCGCCCAAACGCCACGGGGTGCTCCAGGGACCCGCCCAGTTCTTCTTGCCCATGGCGCCGATGAACTGAACAGGAGTATAGAACCCGTCCGCAGGAGGCTGCACACCGTAGGTCGCAATGGCGCTCCAGAAGTTCGTATTGGCCCGGGGGTCGATCTTTTTCACGCAGGTGTAAGGATGCGACACAGGGCGGAACGTCGGCTGGAAGTTATAGACGGTGGTCTCACGCTCGTAATAGGCGATCGGGGTCATCGCCGGAGCAGGCAGGCTGGTGTTGTCGAAGACAAGGTTGCCGCCCGCGTTACCCGCCGCGACGACATCATAACCCGTGTTATTGGGGGTATAGCCGAAGTGCGCATGATTGGCGAAACGGGAATTGTCTGTTCCAACAAGCAGTTTCCCGGCCGTGACATCATACCCGTTCGTAATACCGATGGAGTGCGGGGTGCCGAAGTTCCAGAACAAGTTGCGCTTGAACTCGAGCTTCTTGGACCCAGCGATGGCATCGGGATAACCAATGTAGTTGGCAAATCCGGGGTTGTTCACAGCCAAACCCTGACGGTTCGTGTTGCCCAGGAAATAGCCGTCTTGCGCATAGTCCTGATACAACTTCATCGCCGAACAGTTCGCGCCAAGTGCCCAGGTATTGGTGGCGCCTTCGATCAGCGTAATGCCGCCGGCGAAGTCCATCACGATACCGTTGTAGATCCGGCCAGCGCCATTGTCGCGAATGTTCGCGAAGGTGTTCGCCGGGTCTCCGGAACCGCCAAGACCAACAAACGTGTAGTTGAACAACGAGCCGCAGGACTGGGGATCATCATTGAACCCGGTCGCGTCACCCGCGCCATCCCACTCCAAGCCCTTGTCAGAGCTGTCAGGCAACTGCGTTGCACCACCCGTGATGGTGGCGACGCCCTGCACGACCAGTGCGAACTGGATCTTGCCACGCCAGCCGGTGTCAGTGTCGATACCATCATCGCAACCGTTCCAAGCCACCAAGTGCTTCATGTTGGCGGTACCACCGAAGAACTCAACATTGTCATCCTTCGTGTTGTACACGTCCAGGTGATCAATCGTTGTCCCACGGCCCACGCCGCAGAAGGTGATGCCGTTGATTTCCTTGGTCGGACCAAGAACGAATCCACCGTATCGGCTCGATACGTAGTTCAGGATACCGCTGTTGTCCATATCATCCTGACCGCCGTAACTGCAGTCACCCGTCAGATGAACCAGGCCTTCGATCGCGGATTCAATCCGGCCGTCAGGCGAGTACACGCCGGAAGCGTCCATGGAGTCCCACGCGATGTATGACCGACCGGCAACGATCAGTCCACCCCACTGCCCGGTGAGCTGATTGTTCAACTTGCCGTAGTCTGTGCCCACGGGGTTATTGGTGCTTCCCGGATTGGCGCCGATGCTGTCATCGTACTGATCCGTGAACACGATCGGGTTCGCCGCCGTGCCCTGGGCGTTAATTTTCGCACCACGGCAGATGAGCAGAGAACCGGGTTCGCTGGGCACCGGGCCCACGGGAAGACCACGAACAACCGTACCCGGCTGAATGGTCAGGGTCGCGCCGTTCTTTACCAAGATCAGGCGATCCAATTTATATACATTACTGCTCAACCAGGTCGTGCTCGCAGTCACGTCGTTGGAAACGACGATATCGGCAGCTCCGGCCTGCTGAGCGCCGAGCGCAAGCGCCGCGGCGGACATCAGTCCTGCTAAAACTCTATTTGTATTTGTTTTCATTTGTTTCTTTGATTCTTAACTGTTTATTGATCTCGTGTATTTTGATTCACACTACCATCCACATTCATCCGACTTTTTGATTTTTTCCGTTTCACCCGCGTTATTCCTTGACGTCCCTCGCTTTGCCTTTACCGCGAACCCACCTCCTATTCTCCTGGTTGTTTCCTTTCGCGGTGAGCGGGTTTTGTGCCCGCCTTCCGCCCCTCTTTTTTGATTTACGATGTCGGCATGCTCGTAAAACCCCGTTTGCAGTGAATTAGGAGTTTCATTTTTTTCGATTAGTTTTCACCGGTCCGCGAGAGGGGAATAGGGGGGGCGTGGGGGCGCCAGGTCAACTGGTTGCGGGGGAATGGACTGACGACAGGCAGACGCTCAGGCATCCTTGAACCGGTAGCCGACGCCACGCACAGCCTCGATGCAGTCCGCGTACGGACCAAGCTTCTTGCGCAAGCCAACCATCTGGACATCCACGGCACGCTCAGTCACGGCGATTTCCTCACCTCGCACGGCATCCAGAATCAGTTGCCGGTTCATAACACGGCCTGGCCGGCTGGCAAGAAAGTGAAGGAGATGAAATTCCGTCACGGTGAGATTTTCAACGGGCTTGCCACCGGCCAGCACCCGAAATCGACTTGGACTGATTTCAAAGTAGCCCACCCGCAACTCATTCTTCTGGTTATAGAGGTAAACCTGCTGGCGGCGCAGTACGGAGCGGATCCTGGAGCTGAGCACTTTAATGCTGAAGGGTTTGCCTACATAGTCATCCGCCCCGAGTTCCAGTCCCACGATAATTTCCGATTCCTCACTCTTGGCCGTGATCATAATAATCGGAATGCTCGCCGTGGCAGGATCTTTTTTCAATTTTCTGCATACATCGAGCCCATTCATCCCCGGCAGCATGAGATCAAGAAGAATGAGATCGGGCTTCTTCTGGGCCACCGCATTCAATCCCTCTTCGCCGGACTTGGCCGTGACCACCCCAAACCCTTCTCGCGTCAGGTTATAGTTCACCAGCTCAAGAATGTCTTTCTCGTCATCGACAACCAGTATTACTTTTTGAGTTACGTCCATGGGACATTTCACGCAATCCCTTCACCCCTACACGTCTTCTGAAACACCTGTTTACTCTGTCGCAGCTTCATTAGCTCCCGATTAGCGAAGCGTCAGATATTCATAAGAACACCAGCGCTTGAACGGCGTTCTTACAGCACCCTGATCGTGTGCTAACAGATACATGGGATCCTCAGGTGATTACGGGAGAACCTCATCATGACAGGGATGCGCGATTTTCATTTTATGGCAGTTTCATTTGCGGGCATCGCGCCTCGGGGCATTGCTTTAGCCGCTATCCAGTCAGGCGAAATCGGGATCATCAACGGCGAGTTCGCTCCCTCTTCATCTGTGGTGCGCGCGGCACTTACGGAGCTTCAGGGCACCCCTCGTGAGCGTTGCGGTGTGCGCCTTGACCTGAGTGATCATGTCCTCACTCCCGATATCCTGAAACATCTCCCCTCCCATGTCGGCTGGGTTATTCTGAGTTCCCCTGCCCCCGGGACATTACGCAGTGTCGTGCTCCCCCTCCGCGAACGGAACGTGCGCGTACTGGTTGAAGTCGTGACCACCGAGGTGGCGCAGGCGGCGGAATCGGCGGGCGCTGACGGCGTGATCGCCAAGGGAAACGAATCCGGCGGCTGGGTCGGGGAGGAAACCGCCTTTGTGCTCTTGCAGCATCTGCGCCGCAGCGTCTCGATACCTATATGGGTGCAGGGAGGTATCGGGACACATACGGTTGCCGCCGCTTACGTTGGCGGTGCCGCCGGAGTCGTGCTGGATGCCCAACTGGCGCTGTTAGAAGAGTCGCCTCTGTCCCCGCCGATGCGAACCCGTATCGCAGGCATGGACGGAACCGAAACGCTGTGCCTCAGAGTCCATCCAAACCTTATGTTCCGCACCCTCGCACCCCGCGGGGAGGCCACACAAACCCTCAACCCGGAAGATATCCGCAAACGCATCGGATGGGGGGATGAGCTTACGTCGTTGGCTCCGCTCGGACAGGATGCCTGTTTCGCGCGTCATTTAGCCGGGCGTTATGGTACGGTGGGCCGTACTCTGCGTGGCCTTCGGGCCGAACTGCGCTCGCACCTTCGCTCCGCACTCTGTAGCGCCCCCTTAAAAGAGGGCTCGCCCTGGACGGCGGCACACGCGACACGGTACCCGATCGTGCAAGGCCCGATGACCCGCGTCAGTGACACCCCTGCCTTTGCGGAGTCGGTTGCAGAGGCGGGCGGCTTGCCGTTCCTCGCGCTGGGATTGCAGCGCGCCGCCGAGCTTGAGTCGCTCCTCGGAGAAACACGCCGCCACCTCGGCAAGCGCCCCTGGGGAGTCGGATTACTGGGCTTTCTCGCCGCCCCGCTACGTGAAGAGCAGTTATCCGTTGTGCGCCGACACCACCCGCCTTTCGCGCTCATCGCGGGCGGACAACCGGAACAGGCACACATTCTGGAGCAGGACGGCATACAAACCTATCTTCATGTCCCCACTTCAGGGCTCCTTAAACTGTTTATTGAGGAGGGGACTCGCTGGTTCGTGTTTGAAGGCCGCGAATGCGGAGGGCACGTCGGTCCGTTATCAAGTTTTGTCCTGTGGGAACAGGCGACACAGGTTCTGCTGGAATCCCTTCCTGCGAATGAACTGGCCACCTGCCACGTGTTGCTGGCAGGGGGCATCCACGACGCATGCAGTGCTGCCATGGCCGCTGTCTGCGTGGCGTCATTGGCAGAGCGCGGCGTAAAAATCGGGTTTCTCATGGGCACCGCCTATCTGTTCACGAAGGAAGCGGTGTCATCGGGTGCGATTCTTGAGCACTTCCAGCGCCAGGCATGCGCGTGTCGCCACACGCTTCTGCTCGAAACCGGACCCGGCCATGTCGTGCGCTGTGCCCCCACCCCCTACGCCGAGGTGTTTTCCCATCAAAAATCCCGTCTACGTGCCGAAGGGGCTACCCCCGAGCAGCTTCGCGGGATACTGGAAACACTGAATATCGGACGCCTGCGCCTGGCCGCAAAAGGGGTGACGCGCCGGCATAGCGTCGCGGGCAAGGTAACCCCTGTGAATGAAAACGAGCAACTTGCCGAAGGGCTCTTCATGCTAGGGCAGGCGGCCGCACTCCATCAGGGCGTTTACACCGTGCCAGAATTACATGATGACGTCATTGCCGGGGGAACTCGTCTCCTGATGGAGGCGGCCAGCCCGGCGGCCGAAAGCACTCCGCCTCACGCGGGGACGCGGAACGGGATTGCCATCGTAGGCATGAGTTGCCTGCTGCCTGGCGCCCGGAATCTTGATCAGTTCTGGACCAACATCCTGAACAAGATCAATGCCATTCGCGAAGTCCCACCCACCCGTTGGGATTGGAAACTGTATTTTGACGACCACCGCGAAACCGCCGATCGCATTTACGCGCGTTGGGGCGGGTTCCTGGACCCAGTCGCATTTGACCCGGCGAGTTATGGCATGCCGCCCAGTTCGCTCGCCTCCATCGAACCCATTCAGTTGCTGGCGTTGGAACTGGCGCGCGCCGCGTTGCGGGACGCCGGATACGAAAATCGTTCTTTCCCGCGGGAAACTACATCGGTCATCATCGGCGTCAGCGGCGGTCTGGCAGAGTTGGGGCAGGACTACGTTCTGCGCTCCGCCCTGTCGGCTGGCACTGATAGGCCCGCCATGGCGGGCCACCAGCGGAAACTGCCTGAGTGGACAGAAGATTCTTTTGCCGGAATCCTCCTGAATGTGATTGCCGGCCGCATTACCAACCGGTTCGACCTGGGCGGACCCAGTTTCGCGGTGGACGCAGCCTGCGCGTCTTCGCTGGCCGCCGTCTATCTCGCCTGTCGCGAACTTGAAAGCGGTGCCAGCGACATGGTTCTGACCGGCGGAGCCGATACGTTTCAGAGTCCCTTCAACTACCTCTGTTTCTGCAAAACCCAGGCGCTCTCCCCGCGCGGTCGTTGCCGCACCTTCGACCATACCGCTGACGGCACTTGCATCAGCGAGGGTCTTTCCATGCTGGTCCTGAAACGGGTTAGTGATGCGGAACGGGATGGCGACCGCATCTACGCTGTCATCAAGGGAGTCGGGGCCTCCAGTGACGGGCGCGCCAAAGGCTTAACCGCACCCTCACCGGAAGGACAGATCCGCGCACTCCAGCGCGCTTATCGCATGGCCGGTATTTCCCCCGCAACGATCAGCCTGATCGAAGCACACGGAACTGGAACCGTGGCGGGCGACCGGGCGGAGACCGAATCCCTGCGCCGGGTCTTCGAAGCTGACGGCGCCAAACCCGGTTCGATAGCGCTCGGTTCGGTGAAATCCATGATCGGCCATACCAAGGGTGCCGCAGGCGTTACCGGCCTGCTCAAGGTCGCCCTGGCGCTCCACCACAAGGTCCTGCCCGCCACCCTCGGTGTGGAGAAACCGAACGACAGCCTGACCAACGGGGCCCTTTACGCCAACACCGAAACCCGCCCCTGGATCTCCACCGCTCCGGATCAACCCCGCCGTGCCGCGGTCAGTGCCTTTGGATTTGGTGGCGCGAACTATCACGCGATTGTCGAAGAATATGCCGGGGCGGCCGCCCCGGCCGCCTCCGGGCGGTGGCCCAGTGACCTCTTTCTGTGGCGCGCCCGCTCCATTACGGAAGTCATCCCGCAGGTCACCCTGCTGCTGAAGGCTCTCAAGACAGGTGCCCGCCCGGCCCTGCAAGATCTTTCCTTTACCCTGTGGCAACAGACCCAACACCAACCCGATGGCACCACTCTGGCCATCGTGGCCTCCTCACTTAATGACCTGTCCGCCAAACTGGAGCTTATCAACGCGAAACTCGGAGCTGGAATATCAGCCGTCTGGGATGCCGCCGCCGGGATTTATCTGACCCCTCAGGCACTGGCGAGGAACGGCGGCCTCGCCTTTCTTTTCCCGGGACAGGGGTCACAGTACCCCGACATGTTGCGCGAACTCGCCGTTCATTTCCACGAAATCCGCGAAGCCTTCGAGAGAGCCGACCGCACGCTCGCCGACCGTTTCGAAAAACCACTGTCCTCATTTGTGTTCCCCCCGCCCCGTTTCAGCGAAGACGAGGAACGTGCGGCACGGCACGCGCTCACGGCAACCAACGTGGCCCAACCCGCTCTCGGAGCCGCCGCCACTGGTCTTTTGAACCTGCTGCGCGCTCTGGGCGTGACGCCGAACCGGGTGGCAGGCCACAGTTATGGTGAGTATGCGGCCCTCCACGCCGCAGGGTGCATTACGGCCGAACAGTTGTTTGACCTGTCGGAATCCCGCGGCCGGTTCATCCTCGAAGAAGCCAGGGGGGATCTGGGGGCCATGGCGGCGGTCGGGGGGGACGAGGAGAAAACCTGCTCCCTTGTGGGCAACCTACCCGACCTGTGGATCGCCAACCTCAATTCACCGCGCCAGACTATCATCTCCGGCACCCGAACGGCGATTGCTGCCGCGCTGAAGCGACTGGAGGCGCAGGAGGTTCCCGCGCAGGCCATTCCCGTGGCCTGCGCGTTCCATTCGCCCCTCATGGCCCCTGCCAAAAACCGGTTGCAAGCACGGCTTGGGGAGATTCCTTTTGCCTCACCTGAATTGAGCGTTTATTCCAACACCACCGGCGAGGCCTACCCAACTGAACCGGCCGCCATCCGGTCGCAATTGGGAGAGCATCTGGTATCGCCCGTACGGTTTATGGCGGAGATCCAGGCGATGTACGCGGCGGGAACACGCGTCTTTGTTGAAGTCGGACCCCGCAGCGTACTGACCGGACTGACTGAGCAGATTCTGGGTGATCGCGAGCGGGTGGTCGTTCCTCTGGAAACGCGCCAACGCTCCGGTTTGGAAGCGTTACTGCACGCCCTGGCTCAATTGGCCGCCCATGGCGCACCGGTACAATTGGACCGGTTGTTCGAAGGCCGGTGCCCACGTCAATACACATTGGATCACTTAATCAAGGAAAGCCTCGACGCCCCCTTCCCGCCCACTGCCTGGTGGGTGGACGGTGGCCGCGCCACACCCATGCACTCTCAACCCCTCCCTGCTCAAGATCAACTCACGGCCCTCCCTGTTCTCGGAACAGGGGAAACCGGCCACCTTGCGTCCCTGCTGCGAGCCCATGAACAGGTCATGCAACGTCTCCTCGAGACCCATCAACGCGTCATGGCGGCGGCGCTGGGTAAGGCCTCCACCGTGGGGGCGACAGCGTCTCCTGCTCCTGTCCCCCTGGCACCCGTTCCTGCAGCAGCGCCCCTCCCGGTCACGCCGGTCAGTCCCGCCACACCGGACGCGCCCGTTGCGCAGAAAGGCGCCGGGCATATTCGCCAGGAGGTACTGCGTATTGTGGGCGACCGCACCGGGTATCCTCCGGATATGCTGGATGTTGACGCGGATCTTGAGGCGGATCTCGGTATTGATTCCATTAAGCGCGTCGAAATTGCCGGCCGTCTGCGCAAGGCATTCCCTCATCTCGGCGCCTCCCCCGACGCCTCCACCGCCGGTAATCTGGCGAGCCTCAGGACCTTGAGGGGGCTTATCGATCGGATCACCTCGGTTCCTGTCAACGGAAGCCCGGCGGCCCCGAAACCTGAAGCGGGCGCCGCGGTTGAGCCTGTCACGAAGCCCGACCCGGACGTTCCCGTGCCACGTTTCATGATGCGAATGGAAGATGCGCCCATACCGGCGGAGAAGGCCGCATTGCCGCAGGGTGTGCTCATCATCACAGATGACGGGAATGGACTTGCCGAAACAGTGGCGGACGCCCTCCGCGCTGAGGGGGCCCGTGCGGTGGTGGTTTCGGCAAATGACAAACCGGACGGTACGACCCCCCATTACCCGGCCAATTTTTCAAGCCCGACGAACCTGCATGAGCTAGTCGCCACCATCCGCCGTAACGAGGGCCGGATCGCAGGCCTGATTCACCTGCGGCCACTCCGCCATCTCCCCCCGACCAACGCCATGTCCCTGGACCTGTGGCGCCGGACGATCCAGGAAGACGTCAAAGCGCTCTTCTATCTGGCCCAGGCGGCCGCAGCGGATTTACAAATTCCTCCCGCAGGCCACCAGTGCGTATTCGCGGCCATCGGGACCGCAGACCGGTTCCCTGGCCACGGGGGCCTGACGGGGCTGATCAACACCCTTGCCACGGAATGGCCCGGTCTCAGGGGCCGCACCCTCGCCCTCGACAACCGCGAACCCATTCTCACGCTGGCACACGGGATTATGGATGAACTCCACCGCGATGACCAGGCCCGGTTCATCGTTTTCAATCAAGGCCGGCGACAACAGGTCCGGATCGAGCCGGCCGAGCTGGACTTGAATAAAGGAGAACCCCTGCGCATCGGCCAGGACTGGGTCATCCTGATAACCGGGGGCGCCTGCGGCATCACCGCACAGGTCGCGCTGGAACTTGCGGAACGCTTCAACCCCACGCTCGTGCTGGCGGGACGCTCCGCCTTGCCCGCCGCCACGGAAGCCGACCCGACGCGGGGCGTCGTGGAGCCAGGGGAACTTCGTCGTATTCTTGCTGGAAAATTATCCCACCCCGGCGGCAAGGCAACCATGGCCGAGATCGAGTCCGCCTATCGTCGTCTGTGCCGGGAACGGGAAATTCGAGACACCCTGTCGGCCCTCCGGAAAGCCGGCACCAGAGTAACCTATGTTCAAACCGATGTCCGCGATGCCAAGTCTTTCGGCGACGCCCTGAAACACCTCTATACCAAGTTCGGACGATTGGACGGGGTGATCCACGGCGCAGGTCTGATCGAGGACAAGCGGGTGGAGGACAAGACGCCCGAATCCTTCGACCGCGTGTTCGACACCAAGGCGGATGGCGCATTTATACTAGCCCGGCATTTACAACTCGACTCTCTGAAGTTCCTGGTCTTCTTCTCATCCGTGGCCTCGCTCGGCAACGCCGGACAAAGCGACTATGCGGCTGCCAACGGCGTACTGAACGCCCTGGCCTGCGACCTGGATCACCGCATGGCAGGTCGGGTGATCGCCATTTTATGGGGCCCCTGGCAGTGCGCCGGCATGGCATCGGAAGAAGTCCAGCGCCGGTTCCAGGATCGGGGGGTGCAGATTATCCCCCTCCAGGCAGGCCGGCGTCGCCTCCTCGAAGAATTGCTATACGGCCGCAAGGGTGACGTGGAGGTGCTTTATGGCGACGCCCCCTACTCTTCCGGAGAGGTTCAGGCGAAGGAACAACAATGGGCGTTCCCCCTGATCGCGGGTGATGAATCCGTGATTCATCACCATGGCTCACTCGAAATCGCCTGTATCCTTGATCCTGCGGAGCAGGCGTACCTGCTCGACCATCAACTCGACGGCAAGCCGGTGTTTCCCGCAGCCATGGCCATGGAACTGATGGCGGAATCGGCCCGGGCATTAACGGCACCAAAAACCGGCGGGATTGAAATCACCTCACTACAGATCCAGCAAGGCATTGTGCTGCAGGAGGGGCGGATGCCGCTGCGGGTCATCGGACGCCAGGGGGCCTCACCGCCCGGCCTGGAGCATGCCCGGTCCTGTTCCATGCAAATTTATACTTCCGCAACACCGCAACGCGCGAATTACCTGGCCGAGATTTCACTCGGACTCGATTCAACGCCCTCCTTGATAACCCCCGTAACCTTCGGAACCTTTGAACCCTTTCCGCTCAGTGTGTCCGAGGTCTATGCGCGTTGGCTATTCCAAGGCCCTTGTTTTGCGGGCATCACGGCCATTGAAGGAATAAGGAAAGACGCCATCGCAGGACTATTGCTTTCGGTATCTCCCGCGAAGTGCCTGTCCAAGGCGCCACCCGGAAGCCAATGGCTGATTGATCCCACGGTGGTGGATGCCTCGCTCCAACTCGTGATTCTGTGGGAACGTCACTGGCACGACATGACCCCCCTTCCCATGCAAATCGGGCGGTTCCGTCTTTATCAATCCCTCTCCGATCAACCCGTCCGCTGCCTAGTCAAGCCAACCCTTTCTGACGGCGGGGAGTTGCTGACCGCCGACTTGTATTACACCGATTTGCAGGGCCGTCTGCTTGCGGTGATGGAGGGATTGCAATGTGCTTGCACGCGGGCGCTGAATCGCCTCAGCGACTCCCCCGCCCGCCCAATGGCGCCCCACCGCAGCACGGAAAGGCGGCATGTTGCGGCATGTTGACGGAAGACCCCATCGCTGATACTTTCCGCACGCCCCTGGTGTTTGGTGCTCTCCCAGGCCATCGGGCGCACGGCATTGTCCGGAGCCCGTGGCGACATCCCGTTCAAACGGCGGGCCTCGAACATGGCTGGTGCTGCCAATGTGTGGACGAAAACCGAACCACTGCCTGGAAGGAAACCGCCGCCCCCTTCATTCTGCTCGAGTCCGAGTGGAAACACTGGCGTAACCTGCCGCACACAGACACCCAGCGCCGCTGGTTGCGCGGTCGCGTAGCCGCCAAGGATGCAGTAAGGCTGCTTTTGACAGAGCGTTACAATAGGGCGGCCGCCCTGGAAACCATCAGCGTGCTGCCGAACGAATATGGACAACCCCAGGTCCAGTGTACCGCACTGCCGAATGCGGGCACCTGGGTTTCTGTATCGATCTCGCACTGCGGGAACAGCTCCGTGGCTTTGGCCGCCGAACGTTCTGTATCCAGTCGCGGGGTTGGCCTCGACGTCGCCTCTCAGCTGGATAGCCATGAGGGTCTGGCGGAAGGCGGGTTCGCTTCTACCGAAATAGCCTTGCTGAAAAACTGTCCCGAAGAGGAGCGTAACGACTGGCTTCTGCGCCTGTGGTGCGCGAAAGAGTCCGTCGGCAAAGTCCTCGGTATCGGGTTGATGGGAGACCCGTTGAACTATCTCGTGCGCCGAGTCGACCACGCCAAGGGCGTGGTGGAGGTCGAAATCAAACATAAGTCCGCCGTAACGCACCAAAGCCAGAGACTGATGACTGTCCACGTCGGGTGCGACCGAGGAATGGCTTTCGCAGTGGCGCACCGCGAGGAAAACTGAATGGCCTGGCCCTGGCAAAAACCCGAGAACGAACCGGAGGACACCCTCTTGCAGGAGGTAACCCAGACCCTCGCCCAGGTACTGGGCCGCTCCCCCGGCAGAACTTATGCGGACATTCACCCCGCCGCCCACCTCGGAGCCGATCTCGACTTAAGCTCCATCGCGGTCGCCCGATTGGCGGGCTTGCTGCAAAAACGACACGGCAAAAAACCCCTGCCCTTTCACATGTTGTTCGTGAAGCCGGATGGCTCGATGCTCCGGGACATCCGGGTTTCGGATGTCGTGACGTTTCTTGGGCGGCACCTCTATAATGGACATCCATGAGTACCCCTTCATTAGTGTATTTGGCACGTCCCGCCACCTTTGACGACCTCGATGAGGTCGCGGTTCTGCTTCACCGTGTCTTCGGTGTACAAACAACTGCAGAAGTTTTGAAATGGAAATTTTCCGGATGCGCAGGCCATCTGGTAGGATCCACGGTACTGATCCGCGACCACAAGATCGTTGGTTTTCTTGGCCAGATTCCCCTGCGGATCCGCATGGCAGGCCGGGACCTCCTCGCGGTCCAGGGGGCAGATGTGGGAATTCTGGGGGAACATCGCCGACTCGACGCCTTCCTTAACCTGCTCGTGAAAACCATTGATAATCTCGAGGCACAAGGCGTCGCGCTGTCTTACGGAACCGCCAATGCGAATGCCGCAATCACCCTGTCAACCCTGCTCGGACAATCCACCGTTTCAAAAACTCCTCTGCTCGTGCTGCCGCTCAGAAATACAGTCCCATCCCCGGCCCGACCAGAAGTCCGCCTCCTGACCCGTTTTTTTACGGCCTGCATCCACTGGACAGAACGCTGTGCCGCACGGTTTCCGGCCCCTGCACATCACCCGCTCCGCATGATCCGGCTGGATCGTTTCGACTCCCGTTTTGACACCTTTTGGGAACGAATCCGGGATGACTACCTGATCCTGCTTGTCCGTGACGCCAGTCATTTGAACTGGCGGTATGTGGAGGCGCCCGGTGTCGTATATGAGCGCATCGGCATCGAATCGACCGTCTCCGGCGAAATCGAGGGTTATGCCGTCCTGAGCCTGTCACGGCGGAGGGACCAGCTTCGCGGACGGATTTGCGACCTGGTCACACCGCGGCAGGGAAACCGCCGGGCCGCCCACAAACTGATTGCGACCGCCATCCAATGGTTCCGATCCCAGGGGGCGGATATTGCCGATGTCTGGATGTTTCCTCATACCCATTTGCGCCTCCCGTTACGGTTGCACGGTTTCATCCCCCGCAACACAACAAAGGGACGATTCCAGGCGAACATGTTGACGTCGAGCGCCGCCTTGCACCTTCAGGGGGTGGAGCGTGCGGAAAACTGGTTTCTGGCGATAGGCGATAGTGACACGGCATAAGGCCTCCATGAAAATGGTGACTCACAACACCCTTTACTGGATCCTCACCCTGGGGGTGATAGGCATGATCTATCTCTCGGCGCTGTTATCGCTGCCCCCGTCCGTATTCTGGTCTCCCGACGAAGGCGCCAAATTTATCCAGATGCACAGCCTGCTGACGGACGCCGGGATAGCCCACCCCATTGCCTATGGCGCGGCGGCGCAGGATCCGTTATTCACATTCTATCCCACCGCCCCGATTTATCCACAGCCGCTCTGGCCCAGGGGAGTTCTTAATCACTGGTCCAATTTGTTCCCCCTGGTTTCGTTACCGTTCTTTCAGCTCTTCGGTCTCCGGGGCCTCTATGTCGTTCCCCTGCTCTGCGCCCTTTTGTCGGTAGTCGCCGTTTCTGTCCTAGCCCGGAAAATGGAACCCGGCGCGGCCACCCCGGGGCTGCTGCTGGCTGGACTCGGAACGCCCCTGTTCTTCCAATCCGTTCTATTTCTGGAACATACGCTGGCCGGTGCCCTGGGCCTGGGCGCCCTGCTTGGGGGGTGGGCCGCAGTTTGCACCCCGCCCCACCGCCAGTCGGTTTACGCCGTTGCCATGATCGCATGCCTCATAGGGTTGTTCATCTTGCGCGACGAAACGGTCATTTTCCTTGCCGCCCTGACTTGCACCGGCCTTCTCCTGCTGGGAAAGGGTCGGACCCACACCGGGCTCCGTGCGGGACTCGCGTTGCTCGCATTCCTTATTCTTCTGGCCATGGTGAAGGCCTTAGGCGATACCCTGGGTGACTCTAACCGGGCATCGGAACTTATCCGAAACGTCACCGGGGCTTGGGCCGGACTTAAAGACCCGGTGTTGTGGTGTGCCCTTCCGACCCACCTGCTCCACGTATTCATTAATGACCCCCTGCCATTCGGTGTTCCGTTATCCCAGAAATGGGCCGTGACCGGACTGGCCGGACTGGGCTTGTGTGCGCTGTCCCAAATGACGGGGCCCCGGTGGCAGTTCCCCGGCTGGCTGCTCGGAGCGGTTCTCGTCAGTATCCCCAGTCTCCTCGGGCTCTGTATGTCGGACCGGTACCGGGCGGTACACGGCCTGTTGCTCTCGACGCCCTGCCTGGTTCTGGCCTGGTTGCCATTGCCGGCAGGCCATAAGCCCACTGCCTCGCGCGAACGATTTCTCGTTACATTACTGCCGGTTTATCTGGTCATCTATGCGCTTGCCACCTGGCTTTTCCGCCGCCCCTCGGGCGGGCCGGAATGGGGACTGCGGTATGCACTGCTTGCCTACCTTCTGGCGGCAGCTGTGGGCGCGGTGGCCGTGACCCGGTTTCAACAGACGAGCCGGGGCTGGCGCCGGTTGGCCGGACTCGGGCTGGCCACTTTGCTTGTGGTCATGTCGTGCGCCTATGGCGTGCGCGGCATGATTGAAGTTCAGGTCACCAAGCGGGATCTCCAAGCCTTTGAACAGGAGATTCACGAAGCCCACTGCCCGCTCATCACCGACCAATGGTGGCTGGCGTCGGCCCTGGCACCAGCCTTTGTCCACACTGAATTTTACACCTTGAATCCCCATGCCACTCCCGATTTGTGGCTCGCCCATATCGCGAACAAAACCCCGGCATTCCTCTATGTCAGTTATGACACCCCGCCGGACCCACCCAAAGTCCCCAATGGTCCGAAACTCATCCTGGCCCAGCATCGCCGCATCCAGGGAATGATCTTCTCCCGCTACAGCGTGGAGAAACCATGAACACAACGTCGAGGGTCCAAAAGTCCATGTCCAAAGGTCAAAGTCAACTTCTTGGGTTACTGGTTTTCCTGGCACCCTTCTGCCTCTACTTCAACACGATGGCACCAACGGTCTACGGGCTCGATAGTGCGGAACTGACCACGGGGGCCTATACACTCGGCATTGTGCATAGTCCAGGTTCGCCGCTCTATCTGCTGGTGGGTCGGCTCTTTTGTTTTCTGCCCTTTGGCGACGTGGGCTGGCGGATGAACCTGATGTCGGTCGTAACGGGCTCCCTCAGTGCTTTCTTCATCTATGCCACCGTACTCCGGCTCACCGGCCGGGCCTGGATCGGCGTGGTGACGGCCTGGTTGCTAGCGGCCTCCTATTACATCTGGGTCTGGAACATCGTGGCCGAACTGTATTCGCCGCATCTCTGTATCGTATCGGCCCTGATCTGGCTGATCATTAAGTGGCGGGCCACGCATCACGACGGGCTTCTGTGGGCCACCGGCATCCTGGCCGGACTGGGGGCGGGTAATCATACCGCTTTGGTCCTGGTCGGGCCCGGCCTGGCGTGGTTGGTCTTCACCTCGGATCCGACCCTCTGGCGCCAGCCCGGGCGTTTCCTCGGACCGGGGCTCGCCTGCCTGTGCGCTTTTATCGCGATCTTCCTATACATGCCGATCCGCTCGGCGGCTCACCCGTCCCTGGATTACGTGCGCGATTATTTCCCCCAGGTCAACCTGCTCACGATCAAGGGCGTGATCTGGATGATCCGGGGCGGCATGTTCGAAAGCATGTTTTTCAACGTCACCCTGAACGAGATCGGCCGCCACTTGTTCCGGCTCGGCACTCAACTGCTGGCCAATTTTGGATTTCTGGCAACCGCCGTGGGGCTGCTGGGCCTGGTCTCCGGACTGACCGGTTCACGCGAACGCCGCCACTTCACCCTCTCCTGCCTGCTCATGTTCCTCTTTCACTCTGGCTTCTATGTAACCTACGGCGCCTCGGACATTGAATGGATGTATTCAGTGAGCTACCTGATCCTGGCCTTTTTCTTCTGTATAGGCTTGTCCACGCTGGCCGACCGCCTTTCCGTTTCGACATCGCCGGGAGGGAACCTTTCTGGTATCGCCCTGAAACTTCTCGCGGGGGCCATGGTCTTGTCGCTTAGCTGGTTCAACTACCCCTATCTGGATCTCAGCCGCGATCATTCCGCCCGTGTCGAGGGGGAACATATCTTTGCCTCTCTCGGGCCACAGGCGCTTTTTATCGGCATGTGGGAGCACGAACCCATCCTCAACTATCTGCAATTGGTTGACGGCCTAAGGCCGGACGTCCACGTCATCAACGGGGTTTTCACCGGACCCCTTGGGGCACAGCAGCTCGCCTGCGACGCCCACCACGATGGCCACCCTGTCTACACGACCTATCCCAACCTGTTCAGCCAGGACTTCACCCTCAGCCCGTTTAAGGGAGGGATTTGCTATCGCGTTTTGCCAAACGAGATTCCGCCGCACCAGAAACTAATAGACCGCTAACGTGGCACCAACAGTCGTGGGTGATAATGCGGCACTTGTAAGGAATTTAAATCAATGCAAAACATACTTATTCGGTCATGGAAACCAGTGGCGGTGGTCTTACTGCTTATCGGCATCGACCTTACCGTGAGTCTGCCGATCATGGGGGCAACGTACCGGCCGTTCCAATGGATGACCCTTGCCTCGACGAGTACGTCCGTGCTCTACCCGGTGATCCAAAACCTGTCCTTTATGGGAGGCAAACCCTTTCTGACCGTTCAGACAACCAACGGCCAGACGTGCGTCTTGCAGTGCAACACGAACCTGAAAAATTCAAGCGGATGGGTCAATGTGGTGACCCTAACGGCAACGGGACGGGTGATGCACCTGACGGATACGAATCCTATTCCCCGCAGTTCCGCGTTCTATCGCATCACAAACTCATTCTAAGGACGACATGAAGGCCCTCCGTCCAGACATCGCACTCGTTGGCATGGCGGGGATCTATCCCGGCGCTTCCGTCATCAGCCGACTTTGGAACAACATCGTAGCCAAAATCGAATCGGTCTCCGATGCCCCCGCCAGTTGGAACGCGCCGCATTTTCACGATCCCGCCGCCGGGGGAACTAACAATACCCACACCTATTGCCAACGAGGGGGATTCATCGAGCCATTCGCTGAGTTTGATCCTTTGGACTTCGGGATTATGCCCGGTTCTGTCGATGGCAGCGATCCCGGCCACTTCCTGACCCTGCGGGTCGCCCGCGAAGCGCTGGCTGACGCCGGCTATCTGGAACGCCCGTTTGACCGCCAACGCACCGGCGTCATCATCGGACATGGCAGCTATCCGCATCGTGGGATGACGGCCAGCGGGGCCTATGGCGAAGCCGAGCGGTTTGTTGAAATGCTGCGGTCCATTGTTCCCGACCTGCCACCCCAAGTCATGGATAACCTTGTAAACCGGATCAAAAGTCGGCTCCCGCCATTCACTCCGGATACCTGCCCGGGCCTCATTTCCAATGTCCTTTCCGGCCGCATCGCCAACCGCCTGAACTTAATGGGCCCCAATTACCTGGTGGATGCCGCCTGCGCGTCCTCACTCATTGCACTGGATGCGGGTATACGCGAACTAGTGGCCGGCCGGTGTGATATGATGCTTGTCGGTGGAGCGCAGGAAAACACCAACGCCGGTATCTTCATCGTTTTCTCCATGTTGGGCGCTCTCTCCAAACGCGGCAAGTTACGCCCCTTCGACAAAAATGCCGACGGCACCCTGCTAGGCGAAGGCGTTGGCTTTGCCGTGATCAAGCGCCTGGCGGATGCCGAACGGGACGGAGATCGCATCTATGCCGTGATCAAAGGGATCGGCCTCTCCAGTGACGGGCAGGGACAGGCGTTTCTCGTACCCCGGCTTGAGGGCGAAGTGGCCGCCATGGAACGTGCGTATCAGGCCACCGGCTTCCCCCCCTCCACGGTGGATCTGGTGGAGGCGCATGGAACCGGTACGGCCGTGGGCGACCGCATCGAGATCCAGGCCATGACCCAAATCTTTGGAACCCGCGACGGTCAGTTGCCTCGCTGCGCAGTGGGTTCAGTGAAATCCATGATCAGCCACACGATCCCTGCCTCAGGGATGGCCAGTCTTTTCAAAACTTCGCTCGCCCTATTCCACAAGGTATTGCCCCCGACCCTGTGCGAGGAACCAAACTCCGAATTGGGAATCGACAAGAGCGCTCTATATATCAACACCGAATCGCGGCCCTGGATCCATGGCAAGGCCCACCCCCGCCGTGCGGGCGTGAATGCCTTCGGCTTCGGAGGCATCAACAGCCACGTCGTGCTGGAAGAGTATTCGTCGGATTGTGCGAAGGGCACGTTGCTTCGCGATTGGCCCTGCGAATTGGTCACGGTGCGGGGTGCCTCGCGCCTGGCGCTCAGCGAAAAGGTGCGTATGCTGCGCCAAGGGCTCGCGGACCTTCCGCCGGAGACGGCCCTTCTGGACATGGCCTTCACGCTTAACCGTCTGGACAACCCCGACCCCTCCCCTTGCTGCCTGGCCATCGTGGCGGACTCCCCACAGGATCTGAATTCGAAACTCGATGCCGCCGTTACGGCTCTGGAGGATCCCGCACGCCCCGTCATTCAGGAACGGCAGGGGATCTATTATTTTGACAAGCCCCTGGCCCGTGAGGGGAAACTCGCCTTTCTCCTGCCCGGCGAGGGCGCCCAGTATGCCGGTATGCTCGCGGATCTCTGTATCCATTTCAACGAGGTCCGGAGCTGGTTCGACCGGGCGGATCGAGCGTTCATCGAGCGTGGCCGAAGCCCGCTGCCCAGCCAGATTGTATTTCCGCCCCCGAACCTGACCCCCACCGAGCAGCAGGGCGTGGAGGCCGGCTTATGGAGCATGGAGTATGCCCTGCCCCTTGTCGCCACCGCAGATAGTGCCCTGTATCATCTGCTGCTCTTGCTGGGCGTGCGACCCCAGGCTATCGCGGGACACAGCACGGCCCAGGATCTGGCCGTGGAAGCCGCCGCCTTCGCCGATTGCACCACCCCGGCCAATATCATGGATAAACCTGTGATCGAGGATCGCGTAATTGAACAATGGGTGCGCGACCTGGTTCCTGAGGCGCAACTGCTTTCGGTGGGGGCCTCGGAACCCGCACGTATCGCGGCGCTGGCGGCGGAAAGCGGTGGAACGCTCCATGTGGCCATGGACAACTGTCCAAATCAGGTGGTTCTGTGCGGCAGCCCGGCCGCGATTGCCTCTGCGCGCGCCACGCTGGAATCCGAAGGCGCGCTTTGCCAGTTCCTGCCCTTTGACCGCGGCTACCACACGCCGATGTACCGGCCCATCTGCGACCGGATCGCACGCACGGCCGGCACGTACGAGGACCGAATCCCGAAGATTCCCGTTTATTGCACCACCACGGGCAAACGCCTGCCGGAGACGCCGGCCGAAATCCGGCGCCTCATGATTGACCAGTGGGCTGATCCTATCCGGTTCCGGGAAACAATCGAAACCATGTATGCCGACGGGGTACGCCTTTTCCTGGAAGTGGGCCCGCGCGGCAACCTTACCGGATTTGTGGATGACATTCTGGCCGGGCGCGACTATGCGGCCATCCCCTGCAATCTCGCTTCACGGGGAGGACTCCTCCAATTGCACCACGCCCTGGCCCAACTCTGCGCCCACGGCGTGGAGGTGTCTCTGGATCGGTTTTACTCTCAACGGGGCCCCAGCCAGCTGGCTATGGATGACACTCGCCGGACGGCCAACACGCCGCCGCACCGACACCCGACAAAACTCAAAATGGACATTCCCTTAATAACCATGGATGAAACCGACCGCCGGGAATTACGCGAGCAACTGACCACTATCCTCAGCGGTCAGGCGACCGCGTTAGCAATCCCGGTTCTGCCGACCATTTCTCCACCAACCGATTCGCCCTTGCTGCAAGCCCACATTCAGACATTGGACCGAATCCTGGCAACCCACGAGGAAGTCATGCAAGCCCTGTTCTCCCAGGTCGCCCCCCCCCTGTGATACCTCTATGAAAAATCACTCCTATGGCAATCTGCTCACTGCTCACCGACTGTCTGTCTGCCTCCTTCTTCTTCCTTTTCCCGCGCTCAGTTCCACTCCTCACTCCGCATTTGATCGATACTCGGTCATCCTTACGCGCATGCCCTTTGGTGATGAGTCTGCCGCCTCCACCCTCGCTGCCAGTGCTGTCATGGTGAACCAGCCGCCAGAAGAGAGTTTCACCAAGAACCTCAAAATGTGCGCCATCACCCGCAACCAGTCTAATGGTAAAATTCAAGTGGGCATCGTCAATATGGCCACCCGAAAAAATTATTTCCTCCACGAAGGTGACTCGGAAGACGGCCTGGAAATCATCCAGGCCGATTTCGATAACGAAAAGGCACTGTTGAGACATAACGCAAAGGAAGAATGGATGGATATGACTTCAGCGACGGCGACTACACCCGCGCTCACCTTTGGCCCGCATGGCATGCAAATTATGAAACCATCCCAAACCATCCCGCTTGCAATTTCGACAACGGCAAGCGATCATTCCGCCGATCAGGCGGATATCAGCACGGACTCATCTTCCCCAACAACTTTAGACGCGGAGTTCCAACGGATACTGGGACAGCACCAGGCGGAGCGTGCGATTTCACGGGAGGGTTCTGAAATTGCTTCTGCTATGCCTGCGCCAGTGGGGGGGGGCGGATTTGGGTGGGTGAATAACAGTTCTGCGGTTTCGTCCGGGGCCAAGGATCAGACGGCAACGGCTAGTCCTGCTGCGCTGGAAAGTCCTGCGGCATTGGCATTAAACCAAAGCATGGCGAGCGCGCTGGAAGTGGCTGCAACGATTCCGCCCCCGGATCCGACTCCGATTCAAGTGGCCGCGATGCCTGGTTTTGCAGCGGGAAAGAATGATGCGCCGGTTATGGATTCCACTCCAGACGCGCCGCAGTTAACCGCAGCGTATCTGCAAAAACAACTTCAGGATTACCAGATGGTACTAATCCGGTCCCAAGGCGAACAAGGCCCGCCTCTTCCCATTGTATTGACGCCTTCGATGGACGCCCAGTTGGTCTCCGAGGGTGTCCTGCCCCCCCGAGCGCAGTGACGAATCGGATTCTGATGCAAAGGAAATCAAACCCTCACGAAGGAATGATTCACTACTAATGGTTAAAGGAGATATACAATGACCGTAAAACCCAGTCTGATTAAGGTGGGCCGACAAGGCATTCCGGTTCGGGGTGCGAGGATACCCGCGTCCTTCTTCCGACATCAGATGCCCGGTAAGTGTTTCGTTGTCCTTGACGAAGGGGATCGGCGCCTGATGCATGTCCGCGCCTCAGATCTGAACGCCATCCGGCGCGCCTACGGCGAGTACGTGAGCACCATAGAGAGTCGTGGCCGAAGTAGCCTGGCAAAATAGCAGGCCTCACGTGAAATGAAAAGTTTAGAAAGTTTAGAAGAGAAAGTTTAGGGACACACAAATTGTAGATCGTCCATAACAATTCATCCCATCGCTTCTGTAATTATTAATTCTGAAGGCCGCGCAGCTATTGGTTCCGAACAAATTTAGCGTTACGCATCAGAAAGTTTAGGGACACACAAATTGTAGATCGTCCATAACAATTCATCCCATCGCTTCTGTAATTATTAATTCTGAAGGCCGCGCAGCTATTGGTTCCGAACAAATTTAGCGTTACGCATAATGCCCTCTACCAAAACCAGGCGGAATTCCATCAAATCAGCTCCACCAGCACAATGATGGATTACGGCTTGGCTAAACCGCCTGCCGGTATCATCCTCATGTTTCGATTCCACCCGTCCGGCTATCAGCCGAGTGCGCCAGCCCCATACAGATCCACTCTCAACTGACGCGCCGTAAACATGTCCCCAAAGTCCGCCCCCTTCATCGGACGGGCTCCCGTATCCCGTTTGGCACTAAAATGCTCCCGATGCCTGCAAAACGCGTCCTCTACAAATACCCGGCTCCCGATGATCGCTCCATCCGTGAAATACCGGATCCGACTGCGCAGGATCTCACTCAGAGGTAGCTTGCCCGTATTCGCGATCACCTCTTCTACTGCCTCCGGACTAATCCCTTTCTTCATCGGCTGTCCATCGGCGCGAATTCCCTTCTCCTCGCCTTTTACGAACAGTAAGTGTCGGTAGCGGGCGGCAACAGCTGCCCACCCTTCAGGAACATCGCTATCCTTCATCACCACTATCAGCGCTTCTCTCGCCTCTTTTGATCCACCCATCGCCTCCCCATAGCCGCTATACCTATAGTCTTTCGGATCCTTTACGATCCCAGCCCTGATCGGATTCAAATCAATATACGCGGCCATGGCGCTTAGCGTCCGCGAGGTCCCTTCTATCAGCGCACTCTTGAACCGTTCCTCCCACAACGTCCCCTTCCGCTGGTGGCGCTTGTTGTATGACATGCTCACCCGCTGTTTCAGCGTCTTTACAAATTCGCCCAAGTCATACATCCGGTAGGTGAATTCCCGTTTCCGTGCATCAGCTGCCACATGATTCCCCGCTGCCCTCAAGCATGCCAGGTGTGACCCGATGTTCTCCACCACTGTTTTGTCGTACAGAAACAATAATCGCCTCAATAGTTCTGTATCGCTAACCTCTTCCCGTTTAGGCACATATGAAAGAGCGTGAAAATGGTTGTCCAGCACCACGTACGTCATGATCCGGATCCCGGAAAATGATGCCACCGCTCGAAGTGTCTTCCGGAATCGCTCCTTCTCGTCGTCATCAAACACCATCCTCCGGTCCACCACTCTCGACCAGACATGGTAATAGGCCGATTCCTCCTCGACTATTCTCGAACTGCGCATAAATCCTCCTCTTGACGACTACCCGCTCAGAATCTAAACGCATTTATACCTAGCTTTTATCTTTTTGTATAGATGTTTATTAACTAATTGTATGTCCCTATGGATTTCCTATGGATTTTCGGTTCACCGGTCATGCAAACGCACCTCCACACGATGGATCAGATCCTCGCCACCCACGAGGACATCATGAGTGCCCTGCTTTCCCGCACCGGGGCTCCCGCAGCCACCCAGAACTAATCAATTATTCACGCGCTCCTTTTCAACTCGCAATGGCCCCCCGCTAAGGTCTCCTCCATCGAACGAACACAAGGCGACACGGGGTCACTTTCACCAACAAAGCCGGCCCGTAAGTCCCTGGATCGTTCCGGCCGGAGCGGCCTCACGGCTGCTCCGGTTCTTTTTTTTCCATCAACTTCTAACGCGCCCTCAATCGTTCGCTAATGACTGGCGGCTATTGTTGCCTGTTTCATCACACGAATGAGGTCAATATTATGATCACACCTTTTATCCGCGTACTGGTATTGCCGTTCCTGTCCTTAACCGCCATGGTTCATGCGGCCGGTGACACAAATATCGTGACCGAAATAACCGGGCGGTTCAAACCCACAAAATCCACCGTCATCATGAACTACGACGTGACCTATGCGCTGCTGCATATCCGTTTGAAACGCGTGGCGAATGCCTCGCTCAAGGCGACCGAAGGAGTGTGGCGCAGCCCCCTCTCCCGCGAAAGTATTCCCGCCTGCCTGATAGATTTCCAGGTGGAGTCCCCTCACACCGGGGACGACACAGATGACCACGTTCGCCTGTTTAAGCGAACGGTGTCTGTGCTCACGATGCCTGACCTGAGGATTATTACGTACGCCAAGCATAATGATGAATTCATCAAACCGTTCTTCCGGCAGGCGCGCCGCATGAACTACATCGAGATCTATAACTTTGAGTCTGGCGCCCCCACCTATTGGCATCACGATCTTCTCTCCGGCACCGTAGAAACGAATCTGCCGGGCATGGCGGACCTCGCCAAACAGAGCACCGAAGTGGCCACCGTGTTCCAGACCTTGTATGCCGCCTATAATGAGACACCGGCGCCAAACCAAGCCCTCGCGCCCTCGATTCACTTTAATGTGGATGGCACCGTCAGGACTTTTGATTTAAAGATGAGGAAGGGCCAGATTTCAGCCCTTGCTTTTCCCGGAAAGTTCAGCGCTTTGTCCGCAGACATCCAGCCGGCAAAAGACAGTGATGGTCGGAACGAAAGTTTCTCGATGTGGTGTGTGCCTTTCCGCAAATTCGCCCTTGAGACCGGCGATCCTGAACTCAAGTCCCTCGCGAAAACCAGTTTGGAGTGGTCTATGTTGCCGTTGTCAGGCGACTATGGCCTGTTTCTGGGGTCCATCCAGTGCACCCTCACTAAAATCTTTGTCCAGGCACAAGACAACCCCATTTCGGTCGTTAAGCGGTAACTGGGATTGCCAGTTTTTGAATGGAAGCCGCCATCTGCCTGAAGTCGGGCGGCTTGAGCATGTATTCGCACACTCCCGCTATTCTGGCCTGTTCAGGTGACACGGCTTCGCTGTATCCCGTACAGAGAATCACGGGCAGATCCGGGCGTATTTGCAGGACTTCTTTTGCCAGGTTCACCCCCGTCAGGCCCGGCATGGTCTGATCGGTCACCAGCAGATCAAAGTCCATGGCATGCTGGCGAAACAGCCCCAGCGCCTTGTGACTATCATTCTCCGTCACCACCGTAATCCCATACTTGGGCAGGATCTTGCTGGCCAGGCGGGTAACGGCAAACTCATCGTCCACGAAAAGAATTCGGGTCTTCGGTCTGCGGGCAAGCTGGGAGACCTGGTCCACTTCATTCGTAACGGTCACCCGTGCAGTGCTTCCTTGCGGTTGATTCTTCAAGACGGGGAAATAGAGATGAAACTGGGATCCCTTTCCAACGACACTTTCTACAGAGACAAATCCTCCACAGCGCGACATGATACCATGCACAACGGACAAACCCAGCCCGGTGCCCTCATTTTGCTTTTTCGTCGTAAAGAATGGCTCAAAGATGCGCGATACCATGCCGGGGGGAATCCCCGTTCCCGTATCCGCGACGGAAAGACGCAGGAACTCCCCCAGCAGAAGCTCCGCCCGCATGGACCAACCGAGTACCGGCCCCTGGTGGCGGTCCAACGAAATCTGCATCAGACCGCCCCGCTCGCGCATGGCATGGTAGGCATTGGTACAGAGATTCATAATGACCCGGTGCATTTCATCAGCGTTCGCCATCACCTGATCGCTCTCGACATTCAAGTGCAGTTCAATATCAATGGTGGAGGGCAGGGAGGAAGTGATTAACCGCACCGCATCCTTGATTACAGGCTCCAGGTTCACCTGACCATATTCGTTACTCTGATGGCGACTAAACGCCAGTATCTGCTTCACAATTTCCCGCGCACGCATGGCACTGACGGAAATCTGATCGATGAAATCCTGCTCGATGGGTTCCCCCCTCTTCTGCATGACACTCATGAGCTCGGCATATCCCAGGATAGGGGTGAGGATGTTATTCAGATCGTGAGCAATCCCACCCGCCAGGGTGCCAATGGCTTCCATTTTCTGAGCCTGGACCAGTTGAACCTCGGTTTCGAGGTGGTGTTTTTCAAAAACCCGCAAGACCGCCCGGTTCAGCAGTACCGCCCGGTACTTCCCGCGAGCCGTCAGGACAATGCCATCCGGGTTGGGGTTCTGTGCCGAGGAATCCAGAAGTTCTTTCCTGGTGATTTCCGACGGCAAGACCAGAGTGGGTTTCAAGAACTGCTGCACCGTCTGCCTTTTGACAAGATCGCGGCCAAACTGTGCGTAGGCGTGGCTTTTCAGGTCATATTCCCGCACCACGCCCAACACGCGGTTTCCCGCATCCACTATCGGCAGAAAGGGCCAATCGCTGTGATTGCGAAACAGATCAAAGACGTCCAGCATGGACGCATTGACATCAACGGCCTCAATCTCCAGCCAGATTTCGCTCAACTTCATCGGATGTTTCCGCCTCTGCGCGTATGCTGCGCTTTACCAACAACCCTGGAATCACTCTTGGGATATTGACACAGACCGGTTAGCCAATGGTGAGCCGTTCATGAGTTTTTGAAGATAACCTCACCGGCTGCCGGTTTCAAAGCGAGTTTCCCCGGGGGGCCTCTCCATCTGCCCCCGCTTCACGTGATCCCGGAAAGGCCAACCCTCCCCTTACACACTTCTAACGGGCGTCCAACACCGAGCTAATATCCCGATGATAGGCTTTTAACCATGACACACACGCATGCCTCTGAAGCCCACTCCCTCGATGGCCTGGATCTCAAGCGGATTCGCGGCGGTCTGGGAATGAGCGAAACCGGCGATTCCATCGAATCTCTTCCTTTCGGGGTGGGTGATGTTACGGCGGGCGCGGAAAACGAACTGCTCACCATCACCCATGGCCCCCGTAACCAGGTCGACCTCGCCCGTACCGTGGAGGAATCCAACTACTTCAAGAATCTGACGCGCCGCGCCGCTACGGGCGACGCCCCCAGGCGTTTAGTGAGGGGAATCGAAAACTACCTGTCCGAAAATACCGATAACGACTGGGAAAACAGCTGGGTCTATTTTCCCGCCGACCTGATTACCCCCTACGCCCGGGAGGTGTTCGACGGGGATCTCTTTGCCGATAAACGCGAGCGGCAAATGCCCCGCTCAGACGCCACCCGGTTCGAGGTGGTGCGTAATGGCCTGCGCTGCATCCGTATCCCGGTGAGTTATCTGCTCAAACTGGCCCTGGCTGATGCCATCAGTACCGGGCAGATGCCCCATCCCACCATCCGCCACAAGGGGGAGCAGCTCATGGCTCACTTCCTCAACGACAACACTTCACCGGAGACCCTGTCCTTCCACACCGTCGGCCCGGCGGCCAGAGCCGGTCTGGGCCGCGCCATGGCCGACGAGACACTCCGGCGGCTATTAATGGTGCAGTTGCTGACCATGTACGCCAATGAAAAGTTCGAGTTGCGCTCGCGGGGCCAGGAAACGCGGATCTGCCTGGCGCCGCAAACTCCACTGCGGCAGAAAAAGCTGAACGAGCTGGTCGCCGATTCGTTCTACCGCGATCTCTTCATGAGTCCCTGTCTTTCCGGGTGGGACAAGGGCGAGACCAAACATCAGTACATGATCCTGTGTCATGAAGTGCTCTCACGCAGCCGCTTGAATACGATGGAGAAATTGCGCGAGTCCGGGATCCTGGCCCGGGATCTGATCATCCTGCCAACCGTGTCCAGCACCAGCCTCACCAACAACGGGACCCACATCAGCCTGGGCAGCCAGCGCCTGACCGCGCTGATGACGGCCAACGCCCCGGAATTCACGGTGGCTGACGAAAAACGCATCGGCGACCTCGTGGTGAAAATTGTCGAGCATTTCCTGCCGCTGTTTGTCGGAACCTACACCGCCGCGCCCCATCGCTTCGACTTCCGTGATTTTCACCCGGAAACCGTCCTGGGGTTCCTGCCCCATGAACTCGATTTCACCCACCTGCGCATGTTGTGGCGCCGCTGGAAAGGCAAGGCCGATCTCAAGTGCTTCGGCTTTCCCCTAACCCCCTTCGGCCCGCGCGGCCTGGACCGGGTGCTTGGGGCGGTTCTAGGCCTGCGTGGCGACTGGATTCCCGACCAGCGGCTGATTGACTACCTGGTATCCCCTCTCAGTACCGACCATAGCCCCGCCCTGGATGGAACCCTCGGAAATGATCAGCGGCTCAAGCGGGACCTCTCCGAAATGGGCGTGTTCGATTCACGCATGTCCTCTTATTCCCTGTACCGCCAGCGCCAGTTCGCGAGCATGGGGTTCTGTGGCTTCGAGGGACGCCACTACAGCCAGTTCGCGAGCATTGACAGGGATATGGCGGCCGCCACGGATCTCCAGCGCCTCATCACCGCGCTGGCATACAAGTACGTCCTGAGCGGGAAAGTGACCCATGCCGACATCCCCGACACTCCCGAAGTGGAGAGCGAACGCCGGCAGACCTTTTTCGGCAGCGCCATCGGCATACCCACGTTCTTTGTCGGCGCCCGGACCCCCAACCAGTTCCTGAAACGCATTCTGAGCCGGACGGCACAAACCCGGGACAGCCAGCGCTACCCGGGGCGGACGAGGGTCTATCATCTCGAGTACCGCCGGGCGCTGGTGGCCCTGCTGGAGCAGGACGGGCCCGACCTGATCGAGGCCTTTGAGATGGGCGATACCATCCGGGACTTGAAACAACGCCTGAATCCGGAACATAGCGGCTCCGCCCTGGAGTCGCTCATGGAGGGGATCCTGAACGAAGCCGGAACCTCCACGCCTCTGCGCTCCTCCGCCGAAACGTTCAATTCAGCGGCGGAACGCTTCTACAAGGGCCCTCTGCTCAAGCAGTTTGTCGGTGAAGCCCTGGAGTTATTCACCCGCGACCTCAAGGAGCTGTGTGCGCGCGCGGCGGCAGGCGGCGAAGAGGACTCCGCCGCACTCAAAACGGTTCTGAACGGGGAAGACCCGGTCTCGTTTCTGGCGGCGGTGCGGGGGAATGTGCTGGAGGGCAAGGCATCACAGTCAGTGGTGACTAAACTCGTCAGGCTCATGTTGCTGGTGGTCCACCACCAGTGTGAGTGTCACGGAGGCGGGCGATGACGCGGCATCATTACGTGGACCAGGGAAGCTCCTGTGCGGTGCGCGAAAAGTTTTTCGGCGACCCCATCGTCTCATTCCTCTACTCACATGTACGCGAAGATGCTGGCTGGCTGTTCAAAGCCCTGACCTCATCCCGGCTGACGGAACTCCTGGGAGCGCTGCATTTCGATGTCCGCCCTGCAAGTCCGGAGCGCATGCGCCGTCGTCTGGCAAAGAACCTCGGCATTGCCTTTGAGGAGTGTGTGGATCCGCCGGAAACGCTCGATACCCCCCGCAAGGTTTTTGAGCGTAGGATCCGCTACTGGGCCTGCCGCCCCATGGCGCCAGACCCTACGGCCATCAGTTCACCAGCCGATGCTCGGATTCTGGTGGGTTCCTTTCTGCGAACCTCCCATCTCTACCTCAAGGATAAATTTTTCCGGTATGAGGAGATGTTCGGGAAAGGCAAATTGGCCTGGTATGACGCCTTTCAGGGCGGCGATTTTGCGGTATTGCGCCTGACTCCCGACAAATACCACTTCAACCACCTCCCCGTAACCGGCCTGGTGCGAGATGTTTATGAAATTGACGGCGTGTATCAGTCATGCCACCCCGCCGTCATCATCGCCCAGGCGACTCCCCACTCGAAAAACCGGAGAACGGTGACCATCATTGACACCGACGTCCCAAATGGAACCCAGGCGGGATTGGTGGCCATGATCGAAGTGGTCGCACTGATGATCGGCGATATTGTCCAGTGTTATAGCGCAAATCACTATGACGCCCCCGCTCCCCTCCATGTCGGCATGAAAGTGGAACGGGGCTGCCCCAAAAGCCTGTTCCGCCCGGGGAGTTCAACCGTGGTCCTGATTTTCCAAAAAGAGCGCGTTCAATTCCGCCCTGACATCCTTGCCAACCTTCGCCGCGCCACCCTGAGCAGCCTTTACAGCAAAGCCTGGGGTGACGCGTGGGTGGAAACGGATGTCCCCGTGCGAGCCACCATCGCCCGGGCGATTCAAGGAGGGACCCTATGATTGAGACCTTTATTGTGGTGATGATGGCATTCTGCCTGCTGGCCCTTTTCGCCTGGTCATTTCACCACCTGCCGGCAGAGAAATGGCAGATACTGGCGACGTTCCCAACACACCGGGACGAGAAAGGAACCTGGCGCGGCGTTAACCTGACCTATTATGGTTTTTTCAATGCCTTGGGTGTTGCCGCCGCAGTGGCCGTAACGATTTTTCTGGCAGGCACGGCGGGATTACCCCTGACACATTTGATAGCGGTCATCGTGGCGATCCTGACGGTCTGTATTCCCGCCTCAAAAATAATTAACCGCATGGTGGAAGGCCATTGGCATGGATTCACGATTGGCGGCGCCTCGTTTGCCGGGATGGTGGTGGGCCCCTGGCTGGCCTGGGGAATCGCACACCTGGGACAAAACGCGGGAGGGGGCTCACAAGCGACCCTTTTTGTGCTGGCAGCCATCGCCACGGCCTATGCCCTGGGCGAGGGGATTGGCCGACTTGCCTGCATCAGTTTCGGCTGTTGCTATGGCCGCCCCTTGGCGAAGGCGCCTGCCTGGCTTCAGACGCTGTTCAGTCACTGGGCTTTCGTATTTGAGGGGCCCTTGAAGAAATCCTCTTATGCGCACGGATTTGATGGACAACGGCTTATTCCCGTACAGGCCCTCACCGCCATCATCTCAAGCGCAGCAGGGCTGATGGGCGTGGCCCTGTTTCTGGCTGGCCGACCGATGCTGGCCTACGTTCTGCCAATCCTGATCACACAGCTCTGGCGGTTTGTGTCGGAGTTTCTGAGGGCCGACTACCGGGGCGCCGGTCGGATTTCGGCCTATCAGTGGATGGCCCTTGGGGGAGTCGTGTATACGGCGACCTTCAGCCTGCTATGGCCCCATACCCCGCGACCGGTTCTGGATGTGACTCACGGGCTGGCCCTCTTGTGGACACCCGGTGCCATTCTTCTCATCGAGGCCCTGGCGGTTATCGTCTTCGTCCGAATGGGAATCAGCACGGTCACGAGCGCCCGGATCACCTTTGATCTCAGGCGGCAGAAACCCTAATCAATTTCTAACTTGCCTCTCACTTTCTTCTTACAGGAGTGAGTTTTAATGGACGCCATGAATCAACAACCAACAACAAGGAGAAACAAAGAGATGAAGAAAGTAATGGCAGGATTAGTATTGATGGCAGGCGTAAGCGGAACGTGCCTGGCGGCAGAGACCAATGCGCCCGCGGCCACGCCGGCACCCGCCCCGAAAACCTGGGCGGATTCAATTACCCTCAAGGGTGACTTCCGGTATCGCTACGAAACGATCAATGACGACACCAAGAAAGACGCCAACAAGGAAACCTATACACGCCAGCGCGACCGGATTCGCGCCCGCCTCGCGGCCGAAGCCAAAGTGAATGACCGGACCAAGGCTGTGGTCGGACTTTCCACCGGCGGTAATGACCCCATCTCCGGGAACCAAACCCTTGGTGATGGCGGACAGAAGAAGGACATGAAGTTGGATCTGGCGTATATCGACTTCAAGGCATTTGAGCAAAATGAGACCGAAGTGAGCATTCTGGCTGGTAAAATGAAGAATCCCTTCCTCACCATGAACGATGACCTGGTATTTGACGGGGATCTGTCTCCTGAAGGAGCTGCCGTTAAAGCCCAAACCGGGAATGATGTGGTAACGCTTTACGGGAATGCCGGCACGTTCTGGCTCCAGGAACGTGACAGCAAGGACGCGGGTCAACTGCTGGCCGGTCAAGGCGCAGCAAAATTCCAGTTCATCCCTGAAGTCTCACTGACCGTGGGTGCCAGCTACTACGGCTTCCAGAACATGGAAGGGTATGACGTGATTGACTGGGAAAACAAGAACAACTCCTACGGGAACAGCACGAAAAAGGGCACGGTCAGCGGCGGCACCACCAATAAGGCGTGGGCCACTGAGTTTACCCCCGTGGTCTACTTTGCCTCTCTTGATATGTGGGTGGCAGGCGTACCGGTCTCGATCTTCGGACAGGAACTGTCCAACACCGACGCTAATACCCTGGATCAAGGCCACATGTATGGCGTTTCCATTGGCAAGGCCAAGCGGGAAGGCACCTTTGAGGTCGGCTATAGCCATGCCGAGCTCGAAAAAGATGCCACGCTGGGCATGTGGACGGATTCCGACCGCTGGGGCGGCGGCACCGACGGCAAGGGCCACAAGCTCTATGCCAAATACCAGATCATGAAGAACCTCCAGTTGGGTGGAGCCTACTTCAAGGATGACAAGGGCATCGCCAAGGGCGGAACGGATTATGACCGGATGCAGCTGGATCTGGTGGCGGCGTTCTAAGGAAGTTCTGAGTTGAGAGTTTCGAGTCCAAAGTTAGGGAAATCATTAGTTATGAACAAAATTACAAAAATAGTGTCGATGATGGCGGCAGTGGGAATGGGTGTCGGAGCGGCAGGTGCCGGAGACGCTAACTCGATTGTGGTGGATGGGTCAACCACGGTGGGCCCGGTGGCCAAGGCGTTCGCCGAGTATTACATGGGTAAACACCAGAATGTGAACATTACGGTGAGCGAATCAGGCAGCGGCAATGGGGCTAAAAGCCTGATTAATGCGGCCTGTGACGTGGCCACCATGTCCCGCCCGCTGAAGAACTCGGAGAAAAAGGCGGCCCAGGAGGCGGGCGTCCTCGCCATCGAGCATATCGTGGCGTTGGACGGTCTGGCGGTCATCGTGCACCCTTCGAATTCCCGCGGCAATCTCACGATTGAGCAGATCCGGGATATCTACACGGGCGCGATCACCAACTGGAAAGAACTCGGCGGTCCGGATCAGAAGATTGTGGTGATCAGCCGTGATACCAACAGCGGTACCTACGAGAGCTTCAACACGCTGGTGCTGAAGGATGCCAAACTCAAGGGCGGTGCGGAATATGTTGGCAGCGGTGGCGCCGTCCGCCAGCGCGTGTTGAGCACCGAAGCGGCCATCGGCTATGTCGGACTCGCCTTCACGGAGGGCGTCAAGACGTTGCAGGTGAACGGGATCGCGCCTACGGCTGAAACGGTCGTCTCCAAGACGTACCCGATCGCCCGCCCTCTGTATATGTACACGAATGGCCGTCCGAAAGAGGGCACCGCCCTGTATGACTTCGTGAACCTGTGCAAGACCGATGAAGGTAAGCGCATCATCGAAGATACGGGTTATGTGCCGGTGAAGTAATCCCCTGGGGAGGTTAAAGGTTATTCGTTACGAGTTATTGGGATTTTCCCATTAACAAACAACGAATAACCTTTAACCATTTGGTTACCCATGAACAATAATATGTCCCCATCTCAAGCGGCAACCTCCGGGCACGAAGGCTCATCCCTCTTGTTGAGCCATCGTGCCCGGAGGCAGCAGCGGGCGATGGGGATTCTCGGATCCGGCTTCCTGCTGGCCGTGACCTCTCTTTCGATGTTTGCCGTCTTGTTTATTTTTTATTTCATCACCCGTGATGCCCTGCCTTTTTTTCAGTTACAGGGTTTTAAACAATTTTTTACCAGCACACACTGGTATCCCTCGGCGGCCACTCCGGAATTCGGATCGCTTGCCATTTTTATAGGGAGCGGGCTCGTGACCCTTGGGGCGGCGCTCGTGGCGGTTCCACTCGGCATTACCGCCGCGGTATGCCTGAGTGATGTGCTTCCTTTTTCAGTGAGACAGGTGGTTAAGCCGGTGATTGAGCTGCTGGCCGCCATTCCCTCGGTCGCCTATGGTTTTTTTGCTCTGGTGGTGTTTGCCCCTCTGCTGCAGTCGCAAGGCGGGCACATGCTTCAGGTGGCCAGCTGGCTCATCGGCGCCCCGGTGGCTGTACTCGCCATCGTGGTGGTCAGTGACCTGCTGACCGACCGCCTGGCGACACCTCACCGCTCCCGGGCGCGGTGGACCTTAATGGCCGGCCTGGGCGCGGCCGCCTTCTGGGGACTCTGGACTCTCGGGGTGTCACTGGGCGGCATCACGGTCAGCAGCGGAACCAACGCGTTAAACGTCTCCATCATCCTTGGCATTATGGCCCTGCCCACGGTCGTGAGTGTGGCGGAGGACGCCATCCAGGCGACCGGCCGTGACCTGCGGGAAGGGAGCTACGCGCTGGGGGCCACCCGGTCTGAAACCATTCTCAGAACCATTCTCCCGGCGGCCAGCAGCGGCATTATGGCGGCGGTCATTTTAGGCGTGATGCGCGCCGTGGGTGAAACCATGGTGGTCTGGATGGCCTCTGGCAACGCCGCTCAGATCCCTCAGCCCTGGTATAATATGCTCCAACCGGTCCGCACCCTGACGGCCACGATCGCGGGGGATATGGGTGAGGCGGACCAGGCCACCGGCTCCTCGCGGTTCCATGTGCTTTTCGCCATGGCCCTTTGCCTGCTGCTTTTTTCGTTTGCCTGCAATCTCGCCAGCGAATGGGGCGTGAGACGCACCCGCCGGAAAGTGGGGAAATAAGCCATGCGTCTGGAAACCCGCAAGATGCTGGACCGCTCGTTCACCGCCTCAGGGGTGCTGGCGATTGTATTGATGACCTCCGCGCTGGTGATTCTGCTGGCCCCGATGATTGTCAGGGGCGTGGGGGCCATCTTCTTTACCGGCACCATCGAACACCGGCGGCTGATGATGGAAAAGTTTGAACGGGGCAACCGCTCCTCCATCGAAAGCGAAATGGCCTCGGCCCAGGCTGCCCGCGCGCCTGCCTTCCAGATGGTGGCGGAGTTTGAAAAACAGTTGGAGACCATGCCGTCCGCCGAACGCCGGAAAGTCACGCCGTCATTCAAGGAACTGAAGAAAGCCCTCAACGCCCTTCTGGGGCCCGCCCCCGGCACCCCACGTCCCATGTTGATGCGCGATCAGTTCGGCCAGACCCGCTGGGACCGGGCCCAGGTGAAACTGGAGCGTGTGCTGTACCGGGAAGAATGGGATTACAGCCACCCTGAACGGGGAAGCGTCAAGGTGCTCAAGCCGCGGGCTGAGATTTTTGCCGGTACCGTGCTGGCCCCTCTTTTTCCATACCTTTCTGCCAACCTTGACAAGATGTTGTTGCCCCATAAAACGGTGTATTGGCAGTTTCTGACGGATGAATCCTATGACTCCCATTTTTTTGGTGGTATCTGGCCGGAATTGCTGGGCACGCTCTACCTGACGGTCGGGGCCATGCTGTTTGCCATCCCCATGGGGTTGATTGCCGCCATCTACCTGACCGAATATGCCCCCGAGAACGCCTTCGTGAGTTTCCTGCGGACCTGTATCAGCACTCTGGCCGGAGTGCCCAGCATCGTCTTTGGTCTGTTCGGCCTTGCCTTCTTCATCAACACCCTGGGCGTCTCTCATTCCAAAAGCGTGCTGGTCGGCTCCATGACCCTGGCGTTGATGATTCTGCCGACCGTAATCCGGGCGTCGGAAGAGGCCATCCTCTCGGTGCCCCGGACCTACAAGGAGGCGGCCCTGAGTCTGGGCGCCGGCCGCTGGCACACGGTCATGACCATCATTCTGCCAGCCGCCTTGCCGGGAATTCTCACCGGCATTGTGATCAGCATGGGCCGCGCGGCCGGGGAGACGGCCCCGATTATTTTTACCGCCGCCGTCAGCGTTGGCAAACCCCTTGCCCTCTGGCAGGTGTTCAGCCACCCGACGCCTGCCCTGTCCTGGAATATTTACAATCTGGCGACAGAACACGAGGCGATGGATGAAATCCGGCATGTCCAGTACGGTCTGGTGCTGGTGCTGGTCACGCTGGTGTTATTGTTGAATCTGGCCGCCATTCTGATGCGGGCCCGGGTCGCCAAGCGGCTGAGAGGATGAGAGGAGTGCCACTATGAATCATTTTGAAAATGCGAGGGATAATGAGCGGATAGAAAAGGCCCCTGCCGGGGCCGCCCATGTCCAGGCCTCGGACTTTTCGGTTTATTACCGTGCCAACCAGGCCGTCAAGAATGTCCACCTGTCCTTCAGTAGCGGTTTGGTGACCGCCATTATCGGACCCAGTGGCTGCGGCAAAAGCACCTTGTTAAGGGCAGTGAACCGGATGAACGACCTGGTGCCGGGCTGCCGGACCGATGGGGAGCTACTGTTTGATGGCCAGAATATTTATTCGCCCAGTATTGACGTGGTCACCCTGCGGCGGCGGATCGGGATGGTCTTCCAGAAGCCCAACCCGTTCCCGAAGTCGATCTTCGACAACGTGGCCTATGGTCCTCGCCTCCACCGGCAGGTCAGCCAGAGCGAATTGGCGGAGATTGTCGAGCGCAGCCTGACCGGGGCAGCCTTATGGGATGAGGTGAAGGATCGCCTGCAACAGAATGCGCTGGGCTTGTCCGGTGGACAGCAACAACGGCTGTGTATTGCCCGGGCACTTGCGGTGGATCCCGAAATCCTGCTGATGGATGAACCCACCTCGGCCCTGGATCCAAGGGCTACCCTGAAAATCGAAGACCTGATTGACGATCTGCGCGGAAAATACACCATCATTATTGTCACGCATAACATGCAGCAGGCGGCGCGGGTGTCGGACTTTACGGCCTTTATGTACGAAGGCTCGCTGATTGAATACGGACAAACCACGGCGGTGTTTACCAAGCCGAAGGAAAAACAGACGGAAGATTATATTACGGGCCGGTTCGGGTGAGCCATATCCCCCTCACCTTGATCCTCTCCCTCAAGGGGAGAGGAAACAGACAACCAACTCCCTCTCCCTTAAGGGGAGAGGGCCGGGGTGAGGGTGATGGTTTAGACAGACGAAGGAGACCTTATGAGAATTCATTTTCAACGTGAGATTGACAAGCTGAAGCGACAGATCCTTGAAATGTGTGCCAATGTCGAGGACTCGGTCTCGGATGCGGTGAAAGCTGTGGAGACCCGTGACGCCTCCCTGGCGAAGTCGGTGCTCGAGCACGAAAACCAGACCAACGCCCGGGAAGTGGACGTCGAAGAGGAGTGCCTTAAAATTCTGGCCCTTCATCAACCGGTGGCGGCTGATCTCCGGTACCTGATCGCCGTCCTGAAAATCAATCATGATCTGGAGCGAATCGGCGATCTGGCGGCCCACATTGCCCAGGGAGCCCTGCTCTTATGCGATATGCCACCCATTGATATCCCGCTACAACTGGGTGAGATGGCTGATACGTCCCAATCGATGCTGAAAAAAGTGCTGGATGCCTTTGTCAACGAGGATCTCGCCGCGGCGCGCGGGATCCGCCTGGCGGATTCGCAGCTGGACTCCCTAAACCGCACGATGGCCACCCGCCTCAAGGCGGAGATTACCCGCCGGCCTGAACACCTGGAAGCGTTGCTCAAGCTTATGCATATCTCCCGGCATTTGGAGCGAATTGGGGATCATGCCACGAATATTGCCGAGGACTTGATCTACTTGATTGAAGGTAAAATTGTCCGCCATACCCTTGAGCCGCAATCCTAAGTTGATAAGCCCCGCTCTTTTTGGTCTTATGCGGGTGGGATCTGGGTGGAACTCGTAGCCGCCGCTGATAAGCGGTGGTTATTCTTCGAAGTGTCCGGAACAGTCAAGGCCCACCGCTTATCAGCGGCGGCTACAAGGAATAGGACCTTAATATGGCCAGAAACAAACCAGCGCGGTGCATCGGAATCCTGACCTCCGGAGGGGACTGCCCCGGCCTGAACGCCGCCATTCGCGGCGTCGCCAAGGCCGCGCTCCATCACGACATGAAGGTCATCGGGATCCTCGACGGGTTCCGGGGCCTGGTTGAAAACCGCACCATTCCGATTGAGGACCTGCAGGTGAGCGGCATCCTGACGCTGGGCGGAACCTTCCTGGGCTCCAGCCGTGACAAGCCTCATAAGATGAAAATGGGGAATAAGGTGATGGACATGACGGATGTCGCCCTCGCCAATGCCCGCCGGTTGCAACTGGACTGCCTGGTCTGCCTGGGCGGCGGCGGCACCCAGAAAAACGCACTGCATCTTCACAAATCAGGCGGCATCAATGTGCTCACGCTTCCCAAAACCATCGATAATGATGTGGCCCTGACGGACATCTCGTTCGGCTATGACACCGCGCTGGGAATTGCGACCGAGGCCATTGACCGGCTCCATACCACCGCCACCAGCCATCATCGCATCATTGTCTGCGAGATTATGGGCCATGCGGCTGGCTGGCTGGCCCTGGGGGCCGGCATTGCCGGCGGGGCGGATGTGATTATGATCCCCGAAATTCCCTATGACCTGAAAGTCGTGGCCGAGCATCTCCGGAATCGGCGGCACCAGGGCAAGCGGTTTTCGATTGTCGCCATCGCCGAGGGCGCCATTTCGAAAGAGGAAGCCAAGGTATTGGCCAAGGGGTTTAAGGCCGGCAAGAAGAAACCTGATCCGTTTTCTCCCAGCATTGACACAAACGGGATTCACCTGGTGCAGGAACCGATGTCGAGCCGGGTGGCACGGCAAATCCAGCAGTTGACCGGCCTCGAAGCACGGGTAACGTCACTGGGGCACGTCCAACGCGGCGGCACCCCCTCTGCAACGGACCGCCTGCTCTGCACGCGGCTGGGGACCAAGGCGGGAGAATTGCTCATGGCCGGGGTCTATAATGTCATGGTGGCGGTACGGGGCGAAGAATGTGTGCCGGTGCCGCTGGAAAAAGTGGCCGGCATCGTCAAGTATGTCCCGGTGGATCACCCCTGGGTCAAAACGGCCCGGCTGGTCGGCACCTGCATGGGGGATGTCCCCGGGGTATGAGATGAAACCATCCAAACCTGCACCCCGTCGAAGCCGCCACAAACCCGCGCCGGGCTCCCGCTTCCTGGATCGTGATTTGAACTGGCTGGAGTTCAACCGGCGCGTACTGAACGAGGCGCTTGACGAACGGACCCCGCTGCTCGAGCGGGTCAATTTCCTCGCCATCTTCACCTCCAACCTGGATGAGTTCGTGATGAAGCGGGTCTATGGCTTGCGCGAGCAAATCTGGGCAGGCGTAAAAAGCCCGGATACCGCGGGCGAACAGACCTCCGAGGGATTGCTCCACGCCATCCACGCCTCCATCCAGGAGATGCTGAACCGGCAGGCGGACGGCTACCACTTCACGATCAAACCCGCCCTGGCCGCCGAAGGGATTCATCTCCTCGGCTGGGACAATCTCACGGAAGCCGAAAAAAAGGTGGCCGCTGTGATTTTTGACAAAACCGTATTCTCGGTTCTGACGCCACTCTCCGTCGATGTCGGCCATCCGTTCCCCTTTATCTCCAATCTCTCCCTCTCCCTCGCCATTACCCTGAATGACCCATCCACCGGGACAAGCGCATTCGCCCGGGTAAAAATCCCGAACACCCTGCCACAATGGATCCGGATCGAGACGGCGGCATTTAAGGGGGCCTATCGCTTTGTGTCGCTGGTGGATCTGATCGCCCACCATCTGGACCGTCTGTTTCCCGACATGAAGATCAGCGGCGTCATGCCGTTCCGGGTCACCCGGAATGCCGAGGTGGAGGCGGACCTGGACGATGTTGAAGATTTGCTTCAGGCGGTCGAAGAGCAGGTCCGCCAGCGCCGGATGGAATGCGTGGTGCGGCTCGAGTGCCCCCGGGAGGCCGACCCCATCAACCGGCTGATCCTCATGGAGGCCCTTGAACTGGGGGAGGAAGACGTGTACGAGATGCCGGGGCTGGTTGAGTACCGGAGTCTGCGGGACATCGCCGCACTGCCCTTCCCTGCGTTCCGGTATAAACCCTGGACCCCACTGGTGCCGAGCCGGTTGCAGGCCGAGGATTCTAAAATTTTCAGTGTCATCCGGGCCGGTGATCTTCTGGTTCAACACCCTTATGAATCGTTTGACGACACCGTATTGCGCCTGATCAAGGAGGCCGCCGCCGATCCGGATGTGCTGGCGATCAAAATGACCCTCTACCGGACCGGGAAGGACAGTCCTTTTGTGCCGTTGCTGATCCAGGCGGCGGAATCCGGGAAACAGGTGGCCTGTCTGGTTGAATTGAAGGCCCGTTTTGATGAACACGAGAACATCGTCCTTGCCCAGAAAATGGAGCGTGCCGGCGTCCATGTCGTCTACGGCGTGGAAGGCCTGAAAACGCACACCAAAACCACGCTGGTCGTCCGCCGGGAGGAGGGTGAGTCACGCTGTTATGCCCACATTGGAACCGGCAACTATCACCGCCAGACGGCACGGCTCTATGTGGACGCAAGCCTGCTGACCTGCCGGGCGGAGTTAACGGCTGATATCGCCGACCTGTTCAACTACCTCACTGGCCGGAACCGGAAAGACGATTACCGGAAACTGCTGATTGCCCCGGCGAACATGAAGCAACGGTTCCTGGCGATGATTGAGCGCGAAATCGAACATCACCGGGCAGGCCGGCCTGCCCATATCCTCGCCAAGATGAACCAGTTGGAAGACCGGGATATCTGTAACGCCCTGTATACGGCCAGTCAGGCGGGGGTGTCCGTGGATCTGATTGTGCGGGGCTTCTGCACCCTCAAACCCGGGGTGCCCGGCCTGAGCGAGAACATCCGGGTGATCTCCGTCATCGGCCGCTTCCTCGAACATTCCCGGATCTACCATTTCCGGAATGGGGCGGAGCAGGAAGTGGATGGTGAGTTTTATATCGGCTCCGCCGACTGGATGCATCGGAACCTGGAAAGCCGGGTGGAGGCCATCACGCCCATTGAGGACAAGGATTTCAAGACCGACCTCCAGTGGATCCTGCAAACCCATCTCTCCGACCAGCGCAGCGCCTGGGACATGAACTCCGACGGAACCTATATCCAGCGCAAACCCAAGAATCCCGACGGAACCATGGGCTCCCACGACCTGATGATGCGCCAGGCAACGCTCCGGCACGGGTAAGCCTTCTTCTCCTTGCATCCCTGCAGGGAGAGGTCTATCCTCGACGGCAGGATAGGACGTGATGAGCGCGTCTTCTCCGGGGAGGGTTCGTTATGAAAACGGGTTCACGATCTATCTGGTTCAAGGCCTTGCGTCTCGTCGTTCCGGGATTGTTCCTGGCCGGCGCGGTTCAGGCACAGCAAAAGGAGACCCCTACCATGAGCAGCATCTATGACTTCTCCGTGAAACAGATCGACGGCAAGGCCGGTTCCCTTTCTGAATATAAGGGCAAGGTCCTGCTGATCGTCAATGTGGCAAGCAAGTGCGGATTCACCGGCCAGTATGCTGGCCTGCAGAAGCTCTACGAAACCTACAAGGACCGTGGCCTGGTCGTCATGGGCTTCCCGGCCAATGACTTCCTCTTCCAGGAGCCGGGCTCCAATCAGGAGATTGCCCAGTTCTGTTCCTTGAAATTCCACGTGACCTTTCCCATGTTCGAGAAGATCACCGTCACGGGCGGCTCGATGCATCCGCTCTACAAATTCCTGACCGATAAAACGACCAACCCTGAATTCAGCGGCAAGATCACCTGGAACTTCAATAAGTTCCTCATCGGCCGCGATGGCCATATCCTCAACCGGTTCGGTAGCCGGACGACACCCGAGGACAAGGATGTGATCACGGCCATCGAAAAGGCGCTTGAATCCAAATCCTGAAGGAACGAGGTCTCACAGATGCAGAGGCAGGTTTTGACAGAGCAAAACCCTCCATTAATGCAAAACAACAGAGAGATCTCCTGCAATGGAGGGTTGCGCTCCGTCGCAACCTCTTAAACCCATCGGGATCACGTAGAGAACTAAGGACAAGGATATGGCTGACATTGAAAAAATCCGGATTGGTGTGAGCGCCTGTCTTCTGGGACAGCCCGTGCGCTATGATGGCCAGCACAAGCATGACCATTACATTACGGACACGCTGGGGCAATATTTCGAGTTCGTCGGCGTCTGCCCTGAGGTGGAGTGCGGGATGACCGTCCCGCGCGAGTCGATGCGACTGGTTGGCGATCCCGCCCATCCCCGCCTGATAACCACCCGTACCGAAATCGACCACACCGAGCAGATGCTGAAGTGGGCCGCCCGGCGTGTCACGGAACTTGAGAACGAAGGCTTGTTCGGGTTTATTTTCAAATCCCGCTCCCCCAGCAGCGGCATGGAAAACGTTAAGGTCTATAACGCCAAAGGGATGGTGGGCGGCAAGGCCCCCGGGCTTTTCGGCAAGGCCTTCCAGGCGCATTTCACAACGCTCCCTTGTGAGGATGAAGGCCGGCTGAACGATCCGGACCTGCGGGAGAACTTTATCGAGCGCGTCTTCACGCTCTGGCGCTACCGGAACGCCGTTAAGGCTGCCCCGACCCTGGCGACCCTGATGACCTTCCATGCACGTAACAAACTGCTCATCCAGGCCCACCATGAAGCCCTGATGCGGGAGATGGGCCGCGAATTGGCGGCGTTGAAACCGGCCCAGGCGCGGACCCACATCCCGATCTATGAGGCCAAGCTCATGCGGGCACTCAAGACTTTAGCCACCGTCCCGAAGCATACCAATATCCTGCAGCATATGGCCGGCTACCTGCGGGGCAAGGCCGACGATGCGGACCGGAAAGAACTGGCCGACATTATTGGCCAGTATCACGCGGGTCTGATCCCCCTGATTGTCCCGGTGACCATGCTGCGTCATTACGTCTTTAAACACGACATCGAGTATTTGAAGGAACAGTACTATCTTGATCCGCACCCGCTGGAACTCAAGTTGCGCAATCATGCGTGAGGAGAGAGTCCAGAGTCGTGAGTTACGAGTTGAAAGTTGAATACATATGAATCAAAAACCTGATCCGGTATTGAACGACCTGCTTCATTTCACAAATGGAACGCCTGTCACCTCACAGGCAAGCTGGCAGAAACGCCGCGACGAGATGCGGGAGCTGGTCGTGGGAATTGAATACGGCGGTCTCCCGCCTAAACCCGACAGCTGTTATGCCGAAGAGTTGCACACAACCACCCTGAAAATTCCGGCAGGGGCCCGTTTCAGCACCTGGCGGATTATCATTGGCGCGGATCGCCGGTTCAGCTTTCTCATGACCACCTTGATCCCGCCCGGCGACGGCCCCTTTCCTGTCGTTCTGACCGGTGACGCCTGCTGGCGCTATGCCTCCGAGGAGGTCGCGAAGGAAGTCCTGAGCCGGGGGGCCATTCTGGCGCAATTCAACCGCACGGAAATTGTCCCTGACATCAACCACTCCGACCGCATTTCGGGACTCTACCGGGTTTATCCGGAGGGCACCTACGGCGCCCTCGCCGCCTGGGCCTGGGGCTACCACCGATGTGTGGACGCTCTGGTGAAGATGAGTTTCGTCAATGCCGCCCAGATCGCCATCATTGGCCATTCACGGGGTGGCAAAACGACCCTGCTGGCAGGAGCTACGGACGAGCGCATTGCCCTGACCGCGGCCAACAATTCCGGATCCGGCGGGGCCGGGAGCTACCGGCTCCAGGGGCCTCACTCCGAGACCCTAGCTGATAGTCTGCGCGGCTTCCCCTATTGGTATGGCCCGGCCTTTAAAACCTATCTGGGTCGTGAGTCAGCGCTTCCCTTTGACCAGCATTTTCTCAAGGCGCTGATTGCGCCGCGTGCCCTCCTGACCACCGAGGCGCTAGGGGATCTGTGGGCGAATCCCACCGGGACCTGGCAAACCTATCTGGCCGCAAGGGAGGCCTTCCGGTTTCTCAATGCCGAGGACAAGATCGGTATAGCCTATCGGGAGGGGGGCCATTCCCATGATCTGGCCGACTGGATCGTCTTTCTCGACTTCATGGACTGGCAGTTCAAGGGGCAGCGGCCAGACTATTCATTCGCCCGGAACCCTTTTTCATAACCTTCCCCGCAAACGCAGGGTAGACGCATCTAAATACCCGCGAATCCAAGAGATTTGAACAGAAGTCGCGAAGCTCGCAAACGCCCTTGACGCGCCGCGCGCATAATAGTACTAATATCAGTACTAAAAAGAGGTTTATATGAGTACTTTATCTGCGGCCGATCTTAAGCGCAGAGGCGTGTCTGCGTTTCCCTCTGTATTGCGTCAGGATGGTGAAGCCATTATCACGGTGCATGGCAAGAGCCGTTATGTGGTGATGACCATTGAGAAGTATGACGCCCTGCGCGAATGGGAACTTTCAGGCGCCGTTCGCGAAGCACGGGCGGACTATCACGCCGGACGCATCGCTGACAAGACCGTCAAAGGGCACATCCAACGGATACAGGATGAACTATAACCTTGTCTTCACGCACAGCTATACCCGACGGGCCGCGAAGTTTATCCGAAAACATCCCGCACTGCTAAAACAGTACGAGAAAACCCTGGAATTGATGGAACTGGATCCGTTCCATCCTTCTCTTCGTCTCCACAAGCTCAAGGGACCGCTTGAAGAACTCCACTCGGTTTCGATCAACATTGCCTATCGCATTACCATCGAATTCCTGGTCGAAGGAAAAACGATCATCCCTGTAAACATAGGGACCCATGACGAAGTGTACTGATTGGATTTCCTGTTTCGTTGACGACACCGTCGATACGTCCTATTCTCCCCTCCATCTAATTCGGAGAAAATCATGATCAAAGTAGCGATTGTTGGTGCGGCGGGTCGGATGGGACAGGCCTTGACTCGATGTTTAAAATTGATGCCGCAACTTGAACTGGTGGCGGCAGTCGAATCGGCATCCTCGCCATTATGCGGCAAAGATATCGGCCTGATCGCAGGCGTTGGCGACAATGGAGTTCTCATTACCAGTGATTTGGCGGCCGCCGTCAAAGCGTCGGATGTTTTAATTGACTTCAGCTTTCATGAGAACGTACCAGTCACCCTCAAGCATGCCGTAGCCCACAAGAAAGCGGTCGTCATCGGCACAACGGGTCTGAATCCCGATGAACGTGCTGCGGTGGACCAGTCCGCCAAACTCATTCCTATCGTCTCCGCCCCCAATATGAGTCTTGGCGTCAATCTTCTGTTTGCCCTGGTGGAACAGGCGGGCAAGGTGCTCGGGCTGGATTATGATGTCGAAATTACAGAGGCGCATCACCGGTACAAAAAAGACGCCCCCAGCGGCACCGCACTCCGTCTTGGCGAGAAGGTGGCTCATGGCCGTAAACAGAATTTCCGGGATGTCGTCATCTTTGGTCGCGAAGGACTCGGGGATGAACGGCCCAAGGGCCAGATCGGGATTCACGCCCTGCGCGCGGCCGATATCATTGGCGATCACACCGTCCTTTTTGCCACCGAGGGGGAGCGGGTGGAGATTAGTCATCGTGTCACCAGTCGTGATGCCCTAGCCAAAGGAGCCCTTCACGCCGTCAGTTGGCTCGTTACCCAGAAGCCCGGCCTGTACGACATGCAGGATGTGCTGGGCCTGCGCTAACCGGACGACGCCCTTCAGGGCAGCGGCCAGTAACCAAACAGATATTGCTCCTGGCGGGGCCCGCGTTTCTTGAGGGCCTCGCCCGGCTTTCAGCCCTTCCCCGGCAGGAATATAGCGGCACGATAGGCAAATATCAGCTTTCCCACAAGTCCCGCTTTCTCTATTGTCTGGGATATGGAAATCGGCCTCAGTTTAGGATCAAATCTGGATCATCGTCTCGACAACCTGCGCGAGGCGACCCGGCGCATTGACGCGCTACCCGACACCGTGATTCTCGCCAAGGCGCCCATTTATGAAACGGAACCGGTGGACGTGAAACCGGAATATACCACCCTGCATTTCCTCAATACCGTCGTTATCATCCAGACGTCCATGGAGCTTTCCGCGTTGTCTGCGGCCCTGCATCAAATTGAGGCCGATATGGGCCGGGTTCGCTCGGAAGACCGGAATGCGCCCCGCGTGATTGATATTGATGTGCTCTATGCGGGCAATATCCAGCGGGCGGACGGGATTCTGGATCTCCCCCATCCCCGCTGGGCCCAGCGCCGGTTCGTGGTTCAGCCTCTGGCGGATGTGCGGCCCTTTCTGCGTCTGCCGGGTGAGCCCCGCCAGATTTCTGATGTTCTCAAGAGTCTGCCCGACTCAAACATCACCCTGTACCGGGCTGAACACGAATGGTGAGTAAACGAAAGATTTAAACTACGAAACACACGAAAAGCGCGAAATAATTACGTTCACAACAAATTCCTTTCGCGGATTTCGCGCCTTTCGTAGTTGGTTTTATCTTCAGGATTTGAGAAGGAGTCTTTATGTCTGCCAAACTGATGTTGCCATGCCTCTTGCTTGTCTTATCGCCGTTTGCGGCCACGGCGGAATCGCCGTCGCTACCCGACTTTGATCCGTCCACCTTTCGCACGCTCTCCTGCGAGGCGATCGTCAAAAACTACCAGCAGGTCAACGACCTCCCCTACTACGACGAGAAAACCCGGAATGAAGACGCCTACCTCGCCGAACGCTGCAAGCTGGATATCTTTTACCCGACCCATCAGAAGAATACGCCGGTCCTGATCTTCTTTCATGGCGGCGGCATGACGGGTGGGTCCAAGGAATGGAAGATGGAACTGTACAAGCATCTCGGCTGTGTCATCGTCACGCCGAATTACCGCCTGTCACCCAAAGCCAAGTGCCCCGCCTACCTTGAGGACGCGGCCGCCGCCGCGGCCTGGGTGAAACGAAACATCGCCCAGTATAATGGTGACCCTGACACCGTCTTCATTAGCGGCCACTCCGCTGGCGCCTATCTGGCAACCTGTCTGGCGACAATGCCGCGGTTCCTGGAAAAGGTCGGCTTCACCCCATGGGATTTCGCCGGCACCATCTCCATTAGTGGCGAAATGATCACCCACATGGCCATCCGGGCCGAACGGGGCCTACCTAAGAGCCAGATCGTCATTGATGACTACGCCCCTCTCTCCCACGTCTCCACCAACGTCCCGCCGTTGATTCTGCTGACAGGAGGTACGGGACTGGATGTCGGCAGTCGCCCTGCAGACAACAAACTTATGCACGACGCCATGGTCGCCGCCGGCAACACCAACTGTCTGTATTATGAGGTGCCCGGCACCAACCACGGCAGCATCATGGACGCCGCTTACGCCTACCTGCTCCAGTTCATCCGGGAGACGGTTCAGAAAAAGGGACCTGCTGTAAAACAAGGAAATATCACTCGGCCATGAAACATTTATCCCTCTTTTCAGTATTAGCGTTTAGTTTATTTCAGACCCTGGCGTCGGCCAACCCCACGAATGCCGTCGCTTCACCCAAACCTTCGCCTCTCGACGCGTACCAGGCGCTCACCTTTACTGCGCCACATCAGACCAACGCCCTACTCCGGTACCGGTTTAGCGCACCGCCGAAGATGGAACCCGGCCAACGCTATCCGCTTCTGGTTTGTCTGCACGGGGCTGGCGAACGGGGAACCAACAATACCAGCCAGGTGGGGCATTTCCTGCCGCTGCTCAAGGCCGTGCAGGCCGTAACGCCGTGTTTCGTTGTCATCCCGCAGGTTCCGCCAAGCCAACTCTGGGCAACCTATGGCTGGAGCACCAAAACAGAGACTATGAACGGAGCGCCGACGCCGATGCTGCAGCTGACCAAGCAGTTGATCGACTCACTCGTCGCCGGGGGAGCGGTCGATCCCGATCGCATTTACATTACAGGCTTATCCATGGGCGGGTATGGGACGTGGGAAGCCATCCAGCGCTGGCCTGACTTCTTCGCCGCCGCCATCCCGATCTGTGGCGGCGGGGATCCCGCACTGGCCGGCAAACTCACTACACTTCCCCTCTGGGCATGGCATGGCGAAGTCGATACGGTGATTGAGGTGAATCAGACGCGCCGTATGATTGATGCCATTATTGCAGCCGGCGGCCAACCCAAAGCCACGTATATTCCGAAATGCGGTCACGGGGCCTGGGGGCCGGCCTATAAGGAGGCCTCTCTCTCAACCTGGTTGCTGGCGCAGCGCCGCCCTTCGAAACAGTCTGCAAAATAGCCAATCGCAGGCCCCTCTCAGCCCAACAGGAATTTACGGCGGATGATCCCGCGTTCGAGGGGCTTGGAGAGGATGGTCTTGCGGCCTACGGCCTGACCGGCGCGGAGAACATCCTGATCGATGTTGCGGCCGGAGCCGGACGACTTGCGGAGCCGGGGGTGGCGGACCCGCAGATACGTCGCGAGCTGAATATCCGCCCGCTTCATCAGTGCATAGGTGGCGGGGCTGTCTTTCTCAAGCGCGCTGTCCTGGGTCTTCAGCTTTTCCGAAAAACCGCTCAACAGGCCCAGCGCAAAATCCACCTTGCTGCCGGGCTTGCCGATGCGCCCCTTCTTGAACACCTGCCACTGGTCCTTGATGGTCCGCTTGAGAAAGTCATACACGTAACCGGCCATCTTGACGTTCTCCGTGGTGCCGCTGATTTCAAGAATCCGGCCCATCCGTTCCTTCTCGACCACATAGGCACAGATCCATACGGCTTCCACGAAGTAGTAATCCTGTAGCAACCGGCTCAAGGCGTACTCGTCGGCCGACTGCTTCAGCCGGGGCTCCCCGAGACAGAGGCTGCAATACTGCCGGTGTGCCGGACTGGACAACAGATCAATATTGTAGCGGGCAATAGTCTCGTGGACTTTCGTCATGGCCAGCTCAGCCTCATGCCGGTTGGAACTTCCAGACAGGGCCAGCAGTTTTTTCACACGCAACAGGATCCGGTCATTGTCATCGAGTTCCCCCGTGTTAAGCGTCTCATAGAGAGAAGGAAAGTCCCCCGCCGCGCGGGGATCCGCGTTGACCAGACGACAGGCCTCCTGAAACCGGGTGCCATGCGGCTGATCGGCCCCGCCGAGCACTTCATCCGTCACCTGGTGGGCCAGCTCATGGAGTAGAACCTCCCGGACGGTCATCCACCGGTGGTTCAGGACCAACTTGCGGCTGAAAGCCATGAGCCGCCGGTCGCGATGCCACTCAGCCCACCGCTTTTCAAAATCACGGAGTTCGAAGCCGGGTAAGGCCAGTCGCTTCCTGAGGGGGGGCGACAGCATGCCGACGGCGCTCTTCCATTCACAGATCAGTCCGTGAAGGATGCGCCGTTCCAGTTCCTGGTGGAATTCAGGCGAATGCATAAAATGAATGAAGCCCTGCCCCTCTACCCGCTTCATCCTTCCCGCACGATGTCGGCGCCAAGGGCGCGGAGGCGCTCTTCGACGCGCTCATAGCCGCGGTCAATGCTCTGGGCGTTGTTGATGACGCTCTCGCCTTTGGCGCAAAGGGCGGCAATCAGAAGAGCCATGCCGGCACGGATATCAGGGCTGGCCATATGGATGCCATGGAGGCGGGCGGGCCCGGTAACCAATACCCGGTGCGGATCGCACACCACCACCCCCGCTCCCATGCCAATCAGGTAATCAACAAAATACATCCGGCTCTCAAACATCTTTTCAAAAAAGAGGATGGTCCCCTTCGTCTGCGTGGCCGCCACCAGGGAGACACTCATCAAATCCGACGGGAAACTCGGCCAGGGCCCATCCTCGATCTTTGGAATCGCCCCACCAAAATCCTTGGTGATCCGCATGGCCCGGCGGGGGGAGAGGGATACCGTGGTCCCCTCCATCTGCAATTTAATTCCCAGCTTCTGGAAGGTTTTCCCGATAATCAGCATCGGCTCAGGCTCCACCCCCGTCACCCGCAAATCGCCCCCTGTCGCGGCAGCGGCCGCCACAAAACTACCAATCTCAATATAGTCAGGCTGCACCCGGTGCGTTGCTCCCTGCAGGGCGTCGACCCCGTTGATCACGAGGCGATTGGTGCCCAACCCCGAGATCTGCGCGCCCATCTTGTTGAGCAGCAAGGCCAGATCTGTCACGTGCGGCTCACAAGCGGCATTAAAAATGGTCGTCTGCCCGCGGGCCAGGGTGGCCGCCATCAGCACGTTTTCCGTGGCCGTCACACTGGCCTCATCGAGGACCATGGCCGCGCCTTCAAATCGTTTCCGGCGGAAGACGAAATTCTGGCCACCCTCTACGTCAATCCCCAACGCCTGCAACCCCTGGAAATGAGTGTCTAACCGGCGACGTCCAATCACATCACCACCGGGAGGAGAGAGTGTGACCTTCCCCAGCCTGGCCGCCATAGGGCCTGCCAGCAAAATGGACGATCTGACTTTACTACATAAAACAGGATCCAACTTGCTGCGGCGTAGTCCTTTGGCACAAAGGGTAACCGTATGGTCCTTCACTCCGATCTCCACGCCCAGGCCGGAGAGCAGCTCCAGCATGGTGTGAACATCCTCAATCAGCGGTACGTTTTCAAGCGTCACGGGTTTATCGGTCAGAACACAGGCCGCCAACATCGGGAGCACGGCATTTTTATTGCCGCTTGGAACGTAGGTTCCCGAAAGGCGCTTCCCGCCATGAATAATGAATCGTGCCATATAAATTTAAACCTGCCAGAGCCGAAACAGAAGCGCAAGTACCATTAATCCTCAATCCGTAACTTCATCTCGTCTGAATTGGCCTTCAACTCCGGGGCATACATGGAACTGCCCTTGGTCGGAAGGGCGCTGAACCGGCCGGGGATCTCGGCCCGCAGCCGGTAGGCCACACTGTTCTGGCCTCGCGCCAACTGACGGACAAAGAAACAGACCCGCTCATCACGGAACTCGACGTAGGCCCCCAGATCATTCCCCGTGTAGCCGCTCCGCGCGTCTACGGGCTCAAAGCCCGCCGCCTTCATGTCTTCGAAGAGGATGTATTCGTAGTCGTTCTTGCTCGCGATCTCCAGTTCCACCTCGATCAGGTCTCCGCTCTTGAGGCGATCTCCGTTGGTGAGCCGTTGGCGTTCAAATTTCTCGACCTTCTGGTCCAGCGCCTGACCGCGTGAGCCTGCCGCCTTGATGGTCTTTTTGGCAGGTACGAGCTTATAGAACGACCGGTTGACCTTGATCTCCAGGCCCGCGCGGGTGATCGGGTCTTCCAGCGTGAAGGTGGTCAAGTAGGTGTTGAAATACACCGGCCCGCGCCCCACTCGCCGCACCTCGATCAGATGTTTACCGGTGGTCACGGCGGGACCTTCCATCACCAGCTTGTTATCAAACGCGAAGAGCGTGTCAGCCGTAATCCGGCTTTCCTTGACCTTGGCGCCATCCACATAAATCTGAACCGTCATGTCGGGCTTATCCTCCCCGCTCGCCTTGAGATACTCCGCCATGGCCTCGAGACACAATGCCGTGTCGCGCGTGGAGTTCCAATAGGTGGCATGCTTGCGGTTGTTGAGCAGATACTTGACCAGTTCCGGAGCCACCTCTCCCTTGGGCTCCGTCGCCGCCAGCAGTTTCAGGTAATAGGCATGCGCCTCGGTCTCGCTGCCATACCAGCACCACCTATAGCCGTCGTTCCCGAGGTTGAGGTGGGCGGTCTGGTTTTCAGGATCCCGGACCAGATACTGCCCGATATTGCGCAGGATCATATCCCGCTTTTCAACCTGACCGCTGCGATGCAGGGCGAGTCCGACCATCGCCTTGGCATAGACCGAGAGATTCGTCCGGCCATTGTACAAGGAGTCGCGCATGGCGGAACTGTCCTTGCCCGCATCCACCAATACCATATAGGCGAAGGCATCCATGTCATCGGCATGATCCTTGCCATCCAGGAGGGTGAGATGCAACGCGGTATTCCTCAACTTCCGTAATTCCTCCGCCTGATATTTCCCGAGCCAGTCCACTCCCCGTTCCAGCACGCCGGGCACCAGTGCAACCCCGTTCTGTTTTGCGATCTGAAGGCCATGCACCACCGTGGCCGTGGTGTGCGGCCAGGAGTGTTCGCCCCAGCCGGAGAACCAGCCCCACCCGCCATCGTCACACTGCATGGCCGTCAGCGCCTTGAGCCCCTGCTTCACCATGTCGTTTACCACGGCCTCATCAAACACCGGGTTACGGTCCTGCCCGGAATCAGTCTGATGGCTCCGCTTCCATTGCGCCGCCCGCTCCTTGTCATCGCCGATTTCCTGGGAATTCAGGTTGGTCTGTTTATCCCGGATCGCCGAAAGATCCAGCCCCATCTCCTTGAGCACCTTCTGAACGAGCACCGTGGGAAGGAACCGGTTAAGCGTCTGCTCGGTGCAGCCGTAAGGATAATCCACCATATAGGGAAGCGCATCCACCAGGGCAGCGGCCAGGGTCGGCGAGAAACGGAGCTCCAGCCGGGATGACTCGGGCCGCCGCTCGGCGGGGACCGTGACCGTGACGTCCTGGCGGTCACGGTCCGGCCGCAGCACCCCTGACCAGGATTCAGTCTTGAGCATCCCGTGGACATAGACCGGGAAGGTCATCTCCATGGCATCGGACTCCTCATCCGTCAGGGCCTTCATGCGGACGACGGCCGTTCCTTCGCGAACGACCTTTACGCGCCAATCGACGCGCTGATCCTCGCCCGCTTTGATTTTTATCAGGGTGGCGTTCGACGTCCCGGCGAACGCATTCGGGCTTCCTTGCCGCTTCCCAACAGCCGCCGGGACGGCGGCTGCCACCTGATTGCCCGCAGCGGCTGCGCCCTGCAGCTCCAGACACCCGCCGTCCACTTCCAGCACGGCTTGAACCGATTTGTCGGTCTTCAGGGCGTTATGGATGTTGGCCGAGAGCACCACCTCGTCCTTTTCAACAAAGAAGCGCGGGGCCTGCAACCGGAGCATCACCTTCTTGGCCGTCACTACCTCCGCCACGCCCTCCCCCACTTTCGTGCCCTGCCCCATTACCCAGGTCTTGATTTTCCATCCGGTCAGATTCTCGGGCATCTTGAAGCTGACCTCGGTGATCCCGTTGGAATCAGTATCCAGCGCGGGATTCCAGTAGGCGGTATCAGCGAAGGCTGAGCGCACCACCGGCTCAACGGCCGCGCCGGAACCGCCCCCGCCTTGATCGCCATCCAATGTTGAGGCCAATGCGTTCATACCTTCAGCTGGCGCGCAAGCCGGGGCCGCCATTTCCATCATGCTGCTCTTCGCGGCGGCCATCACCATGCCGTCTTCACGCCCGGCCATTCTCAGGGATCGTGCATTACCGCGGCCTGCCTCACCTTTTCGTTTCACCAGACCAAACGTTTCCCCGACCTCATCGACCACCCCTTCCCCGAATATCCCGAGGTTATCCATGGTCAACATCCGTGGAGGCGTCAGGTTCGAAAGCCATCGATCCAGATTGCTTTCCGTGTGGGGCGTGTGGTGCCGGCGCCATTTCCAGAAGAAGTCACGGATCCCCTCCACGTTGGAGCCGCCGGAAATATATTCGACCGCCTTGTCATACACACTCATCACCGTGGAACCGGCCAGGGGCTGCCCGAAGAAGTCCGTGACCCGCACCTTGATCGTCGCCTGTTCACCGGGCTTGAAGGTTTCGGCCGAGGGCAGCACATCGACATTCAAAACCCGCTTCTCCGGGGGAACGATGATTTCGCGCGTCTGGGTGTAGAGCCGTCCATCAAACACCGTCATGGCTTCGATAAAGAAGTTGGGCATATCTTTCCGGACCACTTCAATTTCCTCGATCGTGCTCTTCCCGGCCAGGCGCAGCAGTTTCGGCTTCAGGTAGACGCCGTTTGACGGCCGCACAAATAGCAGGATGGTGGCCCCGGGATGATCGGTATTGATCATCAGGCGCACCTTGTCGCCCGGCCGGTATTCGCGGGCTTCGGGAATGAGTTCGAGTTCGCTGAACTTGAAGTCCCGTCCATCGAACCCCTCACCGCGGACCACAAACACATAACCGCCTTCGATGGAGTGGCGCTTCTCATCCTTCACGGTGTAGGACAGCCGGTACTGGCCTGCTGCAGAGGCCTGAATCTTCTGGGAAGCCAGCCCCTCCTCATTCGTGTCGAGCTCCCACTTCCGGACTACGCTCTCCACCGGCGTCCCGTTCTTGTAACCGACCCGGTAAAGCACCAGTTCACCCCCGCCCTTGACGGGTTTTCCGTCGAGCGTCCGCGCCGCAAAGTCTGCCTTCACCACGTCACCCTGGCGGTAGTGCCCCCGGTCGACCCAGGCGGTGACCTTGAAGGGCTTACGCGCGACCAGCACCGTACCCTGGCCGACAATCGTCCGCCGTGACTCGTCGGTCACTTCGGCGGTGATCTCATACTTGTGGTCGGTATCGCCGTGCAGTTCCTTCGCCAGCCGGGTATCGATCGGCCACTTCACCGTGCCATCCTCACCGATGGGCACTTCCGCCTCGGCCACCAGTTCGGGCGGGGTAGAGGGAGCCGGCCACCACCAGCTGCGCGGGCACAAGCAACCCCAGTCCCGCCAGCCGGGAAACCAGGCGTAGTCGGACGCAAACCACCAATAGCCGGGCCCATAGAACCAATCCCAGGGCATGGGCGGGTACCAGTTGGCACTGTAACTGGTGCGGGTGACCTTGAGCTTGACCTTCGCCTTCTTCACGGCGGCACCGAAATAGTATTTCGCCTTTATCGTCGCGGTCATCGTCTCGCCCAGCATGACGGGCTCCTTGGGTGCATCAATCGTCACCTCGAACTCAGGTTTTTTGTACTCCTCCACCCGGAAGTTCATTCCACCCCAACTGCTTCCCCCCTTCCAGATATAGGCATAATACTGACCCAGCGCCGCATCCTTCGGGAGCATCAGGTCGCCTTGCAGCCCGGCCACGCCATCGGTCTTGTAGGTTTTCTCAAACACCTTGTCGCCTTTGGGGTTCGTGATGATGACGGCAAAATCCTGATCGGCGTAATCGGAGGTGTTGTCCTCGTCATAACGGGCCTGGCGGATCCAGAATTTGAAGTTCACCTTCTGGTCCGGCCGGTACACCGGCCGGTCGCTGATGCCAAACACTTTGCGCTGATTATAATCCTGACCGGAATATTGATCCTGCCAATACCAGAACGGCGAGAACCCGATGAAGGCGAGGCGGCCGTCGGGGGTGGTAGCCGTGATCAACCACTGGTAGGTGTGCTCGATATCTTTCCGGGAGGCAGTTACCTGGCCATCCGGATCGGTGGTCTCGGCAAAGGCGGTGGTGAGGACATTGTAATGCCGGCCAATGGATTTCCAGTTCTGGATGTAATCCTGCCGGTACCCGAAGAACTCGACGTTCACCCCCTCGAGCGGTTTACCACTGACCGCATCCGCCACATAGAACCAGGCGGCCTTGTCCGATTGCTTGCGGGCGATCACGGTATCGTTCACCCAGACCACGATTTTACTCACATTCCCATTCGCCATCGTTGCGGTCAGCAGATAGGCGCCCGCCGTCTTGAGTCCGGTGTTCACGGTTACCACCCGGTCGAAGTGACGCGGTTTCGGAGTGAGGGGCAACTCCCAGCGGGCCGTTTCACGCCCCAGGTATTTGGTCAGGTTTTTTTCAACCAGCATGAAGCCAATGTTATCGAGGGCTAGCCGCCCGCCATCCAACTCTTTCGGGTTGGACTTCAAGTACTCCTTGATGTCCGCCAGCAGTTCAGGGACGTTGATTTCCCGGGCATCCAACACCACCCGGGTTCCGTTCCGGAAGCGATACTCCAGCGACGCCCCCTGTCCGGCGGGCTGGGTCAGGGCCGGTTCGAACCGCCCCCAGTTGCCGACGATCTGGTCGAGTCGTTTCTGCTTCCAGTTCTCCTGGCCCGCGCCATAGCCCTTGATGCTCTCGCGCCAATAGGCGGCCGCCTGCTCGTATTGGCGCCGGTTGGTGAAGAGTTCGGCCAGGGCGTTGAGGGCGGATTCGGCATCGCTGGATTTGGGTTCGGCGGCGACGTCCCTGTAAAGCCGGATAAAGTCGAACTCCGGTGGCAGGCGGAACCGCTTGATTCCCGCAGCCAGCCGGGCGACGGTCTCGTCATCGGCCAGGGTATGAAGCGCCAGCGTGGCCGTGGCCGCAGTGGGGTCATCCTCGTCAATCCGCGGCATCTGCCAGTTACCCCGGACCAGGGTTTCCACCCCGAATTGCTGACTCAGAAAGCCGGCCCGGGTTATTTTAACGGCAACGGCGCGGGACCGGTCATGGTCCGTCGCCCGTTTCAGCATCCAACGCCAGCGTTCACCATCACTCACAGCGGCGTCGTAGCGGACCGGCACCGGGTAGAGGATCGGGTTTCCGGCTTCATCCACCGGCGCCCCGCGGGTTTCGCCCCGGCTTCGCCAGTAAATATGACCCTCCTCGTAATCCGGCAGGACCGTCAGATCGCTCAGGACCTGGAGCCGCCAGGCGTCCTGATAGCCCCGGGCGCCCATCAGCATGCGGGCAAATTCCTCATAGAAAGCCCCCGCCTCTCCCCCCGGGGAACGGGCCAACCCTTCTATGAGCGTCATGGCCTTGACCATCCATTGCAAGGCCCGGATGCGATCGCGCTCCTCCGAGCTGACATAACGGCCCTGGCCCCGGTGCGGCCCCCGTTCGAAGGTACCCGCCACGATCGTTCCGTTATGATCCCCCTGGGACAGGCACCTCGCCGCCGCCGCCAACGCCATCCAGTTATTGGAGTGGATCTCCACGACCTTCTCGAGAAACGCATCCGCTTCCTTGATCCGGTTGAGTGCGCCCATGGAGTCCACGGCGCTTTGCAGGTCACTTCCCACGAGCCCCGGGGTTTCCAGGGAATCGGTTGCAAGGGATATGAATGCCTCAAGGGCCTCCTTGTAATTCCCCTGCTGCGATTGCTTCCGGGCCTGGCTCCGCAGGGATTCACGGTCAGGATCAGGTTGCCCGGGTTGGGCATGAAGCGCGGGAAGAAGTGAAAGGGCAAAAATCGAGATTAAAGCCGAACTGCGCAGGGTGTTCATGTCGCCTCCTTTGTAGATGGGTCCTTATATACGCCACCCGAACGTATTACTCAAGAACCCGCATTAACCGGACGCGGCGGCTCACCGGGACGGTTCGCCCTACCCAATTACTAGTTCAAGCATACGTGATTTTTTCAGGTAGGGCGAGGCGTCCCTGCCGAGCCGTCTTTATCAGGCTCCGTAAAACCGGGTGAGGAATTCGGCAGGCGAGAGGATGGGGATATGCTTTACGACCTGTTTAGGGAAATGCTTGGCATTGCCGGTGACGATCGGAACATTCAGACCGAAAGCCGCTTCGATAAAAATGACGTCATCGGCATCGGGCAAGGATCCTGCATTCATCACCGGCGCGAACGGGGCGAAAACCGCACGTGACCGGATGGCATCGAGCAACGAATGGATACGGGACGATGGAAACCCGAATTTCGGGCGGCTCAGCACGACTTCATATTCAGCGAGAACGCTGTCGGTCACTACCGGCTGACAGAGTCCGTCGAGAACCGCATTGAGGAGTTTGCCCGGGGATCCATTAGGGGAAAGGACGCCCGAGATCACCACGTTGGTATCAAACACAGCAGCGATCATGGAATGGCCCGGCGGCGGGTTTTACGGGCGGCCTGAATCTCGCCATTGATCTCGTCGAGCGTCATCGCGTCCGTTCCCTTGCGGCGGCTCGCCGTACGCAGGTCGGAGAGTGCCAGATGCGCGCGCGCCAACCGGATCGCTTCGGCCAGTTGATCGGGATTCTCCCCCTCAGCCAGGTCCACCAGCATCGCCATGGGTTTGCCATTATTCGTCACCAGGGCCGTGCCATAGGCGGCGAGGGTTTCGCGAACCCGTTTCGGCGCTTTCAGATCTTTTACAGCCAGGTAATTCATAAGGACATAATAATCTGATAATCAGGTGATTGTCGAGCCAAAAAAAGGGTTACCGGGGAGTTGACTCCCGGTAACCCGTGACAAACCTACTCTTATCCCAGCACTTCTTTCGCCAGTTTCACCACATTGGCAGTGGTAAAGCCGAATTTCTCGGCCAGCACCTGCGCGGGCGCCGAAGCACCGAAGGTATCCAGGCTCAGGGTCCGCCCCTTGCACCCCACATACTTGGCCCAGCCCATGGAGCAACCGGCTTCGATCGCCAGGCGTTTTTTGCAGTCCGCCGGCAGCACCTGCGCCCGATACTCGGCACTCTGCTTCTCGAAAAGATCCCAGGACGGCATGCTGACCACCCGGACGATCTTGCCGCCCTTGGCCACTTCCTTTGCGGCCTCCAGCGCCAGGCTGACCTCGGAGCCCGTTCCAATCAGAATCAAGTCGGGTGTGCCTTCAGCGCTTTGCCAGAGCACATAGGCGCCCTTCTCCAGGTTCGAGGCCGCGGGATAGACCTTGCGGTCCAGCACCGGCAGGTTCTGGCGGGTCAGCAACAGCACCGTCGGACCGGATTTGTTTTTCAGCGCCGCAATCCAGGCGGACACCGTCTCCGTGGGATCGGCCGGACGAATCACCGATACATTGGGCATACAGCGGTAGCTGGCGAGCTGCTCGACGGGCTCATGCGTCGGACCGTCTTCGCCGACATAAAAGCTGTCATGCGTGAACACATAGATCGTCGGCAGGCTCATCAGGGCGGCCACGCGGATGGTAGGCCGGCAATAATCGGAGAACACGAAGAACGTGGCGCCGAACACCCGGAAGCCGCCATGCAACTGCAGACCGTTCATCACGCCCGACATCCCGAGCTCGCGTACCCCGAAATGCAGATTGCGTCCCTCAAACTTGCCGGGCAACACCGAGCCCATTCCCTCCAGGAAGGTCTTGGTGCTGGGCGCCAGGTCGGCCGCGCCCCCCACGAACCAGGGCATCGTCTTGGCCAGGACCTGCATCACTTTACCCGAGGAGACACGGGTCGCCTCAGGCTTTTCAAAGGTCGGCATGAGTTTCTCAAGATCCGCCGGCAGCTCCTGCTTCGTGCAGTCCTGCCAGGTTTTGGCCAGCTCCGGATAGGCGGCGGCGTACTTCTTGTAATCGGCCTCCCAGGCCACCACCTTGGCCTCCAGCTCACGGGCGCGGACTGCAAACAGCTCCCGCACCTGATCCGGCACGTAGAAATCCTTGTCTTCCGGTAGCCCCAGGGCCTTCTTGGTGGCCTTGACTTCCGCCACGCCCAGCGGTTCGCCATGCGCCTTGTGGGAATCGTGTAAATTCGGGGATCCCTGGGCAATGTGGGTATTGGTGATGATCAAGGTGGGCCGGTCTTTCTCAGCCTTGGCCGCCACAATGGCCTTCTCGATCTCATCCATATTGTGCCCGTCGATCTCCAGCACATTCCACTTGTACCCGACAAACCGTTTGCGCACATCGTCACTGTAGGACAGGGAGGTGCCGCCCTCGATGGTGATCCGGTTGCTATCATAGAACACGACCAGCTTGTTCAGCCCGAGGTGGCCGGCCAGCGAAAAGGCCTCGTGCGAGATCCCTTCCATGAGATCGCCATCACCGCAGAAGACAAACGTGTGGTGATCCACCGGGGCAAAGGCGCCGGAATTGAAGCGGGCGGCCATCATGCGTTCCGCCAGTGCCATCCCGGTGGCCATCGCGCACCCCTGCCCCAGCGGACCGGTGGTGGCTTCGACGCCGGCGGTGTGACCATACTCAGGATGCCCGGGGGTTTTGCTGCCCCACTGGCGGAATTGGGCGAGCTCGCTGAGCGGCAGATCATAGCCCGTCAGGTGGAGCATGCTGTACAGCAACATGGACCCATGGCCGCCGGACAGCACAAACCGGTCGCGATTCGGCCAGTCGAGGCGGGACGGGCAATGGTTCAGGTGGTTCATGAACAGTACGGCCGCCACATCCGCCATCCCCATCGGCATTCCCGGATGCCCTGAGTTTGCTTTTTGCACGCCATCCATTGCCAGACCACGAATAGTATTTGCCACGACCTCAATTGCTTTGCTCACAGAACGACTCCCTTTTTCATTATTTTCTTCAAAAATCTACAAGAAACCCCTTGCGGAGAACCTTTACCTTCCATATATTGGAACGGTTAATGGTAGCGATTCACGTTCGGTTGTCCAGTCTGCAATTCTGCAGGCATCCGGCGAGCCCCTGTCACGATACTCATTTCGTGGCCGAACTTTGCCGAAGTTTTGATTTTAAGGGACACTGTAACGGCATATTAGGATCGATCTCTGTTTTTAAGCAGTAAATTAGTGGTAGTTTCGCGTCGCAAGTTGCGCCGCGAGTCAAAATAAAGAGGAGTAACGGTAATGGCAGCGACGAGTGATAAAAAGTATGTGTATAGTTTCGGCCGCGGTAAAACCGAGGGCGGAGCCAGTGATAAGAACCTGTTGGGCGGCAAGGGTGCAAACCTTGCGGAAATGTGTCATCTTGGACTTCCCGTGCCGGCAGGCTTTACGGTGTCCACGGAATGCTGTGTGGATTTCTTTGCGAACAAGTCCCGCTTCCCCAAGAGCCTCGCCACGGAAGTGGAAGTGGCCCTGCGCCAGGTGGAAACCGACATGGGCATGAAGTTCGGTGACGTCAAGGATCCCCTTCTGCTGTCCTGCCGTTCGGGCGCCCGCAAATCCATGCCGGGCATGATGGAAACCGTGTTGAACGTCGGCCTTTGCACCAAGACCATTCCCGGCCTGATCTCCAAGACCGGCAATGAGCGTTTCGTGTACGACTCCTACCGCCGCCTGATCATGATGTACTCTGACGTGGTGATGGAGAAGTCTGAAGGCGTCGAACCCGCCGAAGGCAAGGGCATCCGCATGCAGCTTGAAGGCATCATGCACGAGCTCAAGGCCAAGAAGGGCTACAAGTCCGATACCGACATGACCACCGAAGACCTGAAGGGGTTGTGCGAGAAATTCAAGGAGCGCGTCAAAAAGGTGCTGGGCAAGGCGTTCCCGGATGATCCGATGGATCAGATGTGGGGCGGCGTCGGGGCCGTGTTCAAGAGCTGGAACGGCAAGCGCGCCATCTCCTATCGCCGCATCGAAGGCATTCCGGATGAGTGGGGTACCGCCGTCAACGTTCAGGCCATGGTGTTCGGCAACATGGGCGATTCGTCCGCCACCGGCGTGGCGTTCACCCGCAATCCCGCCACCGGCGAGAACAAATTCTACGGCGAATGGCTGATCAACGCCCAGGGCGAAGACGTGGTGGCGGGTACCCGCACCCCCAGTCCGCTGAATGACGACACCAAGAACGACCAGAACAAGCACCTGCTTTCACTGGAAGGTCAGATGCCGCCGATCTACAAGCAGCTTTGCAAGATCCGCGAGACGCTTGAGAAGCATTACAAGGATATGCAGGACATTGAGTTCACGATCCAGGAAGGCAAATTGTTCATGCTGCAATGCCGTAACGGCAAACGCACCGGCACCGCCGCGCTGAACATGGCCATGGACATGCTCGCCGAAAAGCTGATCGACGAGAAAACCGCCGTCCTGCGTCTGGAACCCCAGCAGCTGGACGAGCTTCTGCACCCGGTGGTGGATCCCAAGGCGGAGCAGACCCTCAAGGCGCTCTGCAAGGGCCTGCCAGCCGGACCCGGCGGCGCCTGCGGCCAGATCGTGTTCACCTCCACCGAGGCGGTGAAACAGGCCAAGGCCGGCAAGACCGTGATCCTGGTTCGTGAAGAGACCAACCCCGAAGACGTGGAAGGCATGCGCGCCGCCATGGGCATTCTGACCGCCCGCGGCGGCATGACCAGTCATGCGGCCCTGGTGGCCCGCGGCTGGGGCAAGTGCTGTATTGTCGGCGCGAGCGGCCTGCACGTGGATGTGCACGCGAAGAAGCTCACCGTTGGCAATGTGGTGTTGAAAGAAGGCGCAGTGGTGACCCTGAACGGGAGCCGCGGCACCGTCTTCAACGGCAAGGTGGCCTTGGTGGACAATTCCGAGAATCCCCGCTTCCAGAAGTTCATGCAGCTGGTGGACAAGTTCCGCACGATGGGCGTCCGCGCCAATGTGGAAACCGCCGAGGATGCCCGCAAGGCCCGCGCCTTCGGCGCCGAGGGGATCGGCTTGTTCCGGACCGAGCACATGTTCTACGGCAAGGGATGCGATGAGCCTCTCTTCCTGCTCCGAAAAATGATCCTGAGCAAGTCAGCGGAAGAACGGGTGTCGGTCTTGAAGAAACTCTTCCGCTTTGTGAAGAGTGACATCAAGGCGACCCTGGCGGCCATGGACGGCCTGCCGGTCACCGTTCGGCTGTTGGACCCGCCCCTGCATGAATTCGTGCCCCAGAGCCCGGCCAAGCAGAAGGAACTGGCCGTCAGCCTCGGCATTTCGCCCAAGGAAGTCAAAGCCCGTGGCGAGGCCCTGCATGAATCCAACCCGATGATGGGACACCGTGGTGTGCGTTTAGGCATCACCTATCCCGAAATCACGGAAATGCAGATCCGCGCCATCTTCGAGGCAGCGGCGGAACTGATCAAGAGCGGCAAGAAATGCCAGCCCGAGATCATGATCCCGGTCACCTGCGACATCAACGAGTTGAAGCATCAGAAGGCCATTGTCGTAGCTGTCTACGAGGATGTGATTGCACGTAAGAAGATCGACGCCATCCCCTACTTATTCGGGACGATGATCGAGATTCCGCGTGCGGCGCTCCTGGCGGACCGTATGGCGCAGGAAGCCGACTTCTTCTCCTTCGGAACCAATGACCTGACCCAGATGACGTTCGGATTCAGCCGTGATGATATCGGCGGATTCATGGGCGAATACCTGGAACAGAAGGTCGTTGCGGCCGATCCCTTCCAGACGATTGATCAGGATGGCGTGGGCCAGTTGATCAAGATGTCGGTGGAAAAGGGCCGTCAGACCAAGAAGCACCTGAAGGTCGGCATCTGCGGCGAACAGGGTGGCGATCCCGAGTCGGTGAAGTTCTGCTTCAAGACCGGTCTGAACTATGTGAGCTGCAGTCCGTATCGGGTGCCGATCGCCCGCTTGGCGGCCGCTCACGCGGCGCTCAAGGGCTGACACGCCTGACTGAGCACGTCTGAAAAGACAACGCCCCGGAGTTACCTCCGGGGCGTTTTTTTGTGCCGGTATCCCGGCGCGCTTACGACTTCACTTCGGGACAGGTTACTCAGCCGCAGGCGGCGGCGGAACGGCGCCATCGGGCTTCCCGTCCCCCTTATTCATCCTGCCCCCGGGGTGCTGCCCCTCATGTTTTGCCATAAATTTCTTCATCATCTCCCGCATCTTGAGACGCTGATCAGCCGTCAGGATTTTACGGGCCGCCAGCATCTGCTTGATCTGAATCTTGGCCGTATCGGAACGGACTTTTCCGATCTCATCCGCCAATTGGAGAATGGCCGCTTCATCCACCGGCTCAGCGCCCATCAAGCCGGCCTGCTTTTTCGCCAGGGTCTGCATCTGCTCGCGCAGGGCGGTCATTTCGTTCGACGCGGAGCCGACCACTGCGGCAATTTGCGCCTGCTGCTCGGCCGTTAGTTGCAACTCTTTTACCACCGCCGGGCGCATCAACATCATCATATCGCCGCCCTCTCTCATTTCGCCCCGGCCTTGGCGCATCGGCTGAGCCGGTCGCGCCGCTTGCTCAGCAGGTTCGTTCGCCATCGCCATCATCGTCATCCCCATCAGGCTCCCCATAATCAGTCCAAAACGGTTCATCGATTGCCATCCTTTCATTAATGTTTAACGATCTCTGGTCTACAGAACGGGCGTACCCCTCGGAATATTGCACGCCGTATCTTAATCGTAATCAAAAATAGGCAAATATCAGGGCTTTTTACGATCCGCTTGCAGGTTGTTAATTTCTTCGCATTCATATACCATTCAAAACGAATAGGTTACATTTTTTTCACCCATTTTGGACTCTTTTTTAACGACTTGAATCATCCACATTTGCCCGATTATGATTATTTAGTTTTATGACGATAACACCACCCCTTGTGGCGTCTAGTTAAATAAAATCAACCTGTCGTAGGTCTAAAATATTTTGCGCAAAAACGATAAATCCCCTTGCCTGCTTATATTTTCTCCCCTATTGTCCTGCGTCAGCGGGTACGAGAGAAGACAACAAGTGATCTGTTAACAACTTGTTAATAACTCCGGAAACCCTTCGCTTTATTGGGCGATTATTAGTTTTTTATTTTGATCTGCGTCAAATGGCATCTGTTTCGTTGAAGGATTGCCAGAGGGAGTTTTACTGTGTCAGGAAATCATGCGTCTGCTGTGTGGAGCGCGGCTTGCGATCATCTGGGCAAGCTGTTGCATCCGGATATTTATTCGCGTTGGATTGCCGTCATTGAGCCGGGAAGCATTGAGGGACAAACTCTGACCTTGCGCGTCGGTAATAATTTTTACCAGACCTGGCTTGAGGAAAACTACCTGCCGCTGATTAAAGCCGCAGTGACTTCGGTATCGGGCGAATCGTACGACATTGTATTTCAAGTGGCGAAACGGATGCTGGAGCCGGTCTCGGCACCCACTCCTCAGGCCGTCACTGAACCTGTGGCCGTACCCCGCCGCCCGTCCGGAGTCCGTCAGCCCGGAGGCCCGGTGTTCAATGCCAACTTCACCTTTGATGCCTTTGTGGTGGGCCCCTCCAATAACTTCGGGCATGCGGCGGCACTCGCCGTGGCCCAGTCGCCGGCCCGCGCTTATAATCCCCTCTTTATTTACGGCGGTTCCGGACTGGGGAAAACGCATCTGATGCAGGCCATTGGCCATCATGTCCTGAAAAACTCAAACGCGAAGATTGCGTATTTGTCGTCCGAAAGTTTTACCAATGAATATATCGAGGGGCTTCAGAATAAAACTTTGGTTCAGTTCCGGAAAAAATACCGGAGCATGGATCTCCTGCTGATTGATGATATCCACTTCCTGGCTGGCAAGGAACGGATGCAGGAGGAGTTTTTCCACACCTTCAACGCCCTCTTCGATGCCCATAAGCAGATTGTGCTGACCAGTGACCGTCCTGCCAGCGAGATTCAAGGCCTTGAACAACGTCTGGTCACCCGCTTTGAATGGGGGCTGGTCACGGAGCTTCAACCGCCGGATCTCGAGACCCGTATTGCCATTCTCCGCAACAAACAGGCGCAATGCGGATACAAGCATGCCGACGAAATCATCCTGTTCATTGCCAAAACCATCCGTTCCAATATCCGGCGGCTTGAAGGGGCGTTGATCCGTGCGACCTCCTATGCCTCGCTGATGAACCGGGCCCTGACCATTCAGGATCTCGAAACCCTGCTGCGCGACACCATTGACCAGGAGAAGCAGGAAGACCTGACCTTTGAGCACATCATGAAAGCCGTGGCGGATCATTATGACATCCGTCTGGTGGACATGACCAGCAAGAGGCGCCCTGCGGCCATCACCATGCCCCGCCAGATCGCGATGTACCTCTGCCGGTCACTGACCCCTTCCTCCCTTCCTGAAATCGCGGGAGCGTTCGGCAAAACCCATGCCACGATTTTGCATGCCTATCGGGAAGTCGCCCGCAAAATGGAAACGGATTCCGATCTCCGTCAGAATGTATCCCATCTCAGTCGTCTTCTGGAGAAGAAGAGTTGACAACAGTGTTCATAACCATGAGAAATAGTGTTGGTAACTGGCTCAAAGCATGTTATCACACGTTGCTCACACCCAATCGAGGGGTGTCATTAACAGGTGGGGTGACCCTATTTTCATCTGTTTTTGTGGTCGTTTCGCGATATTCTGGGGTTATTGACGTTGTGAACAGGGTATAATACGGGTGATATTTAAAAGATTATATAAAGATTACTATTACTGAATTGTTGATAGTTTGAACCGGGAGGATAAATGAAACTTGTTATTGCCAAAGATGCCGTCATGTCAGGACTTCAAATGGTTCATGGTGTGGTGAATGTACGTCCGACCCTTCCCGTGCTCTCCAACGTTTTGCTGGAAGCCAAGAACGACCGCCTGTGGATGACCACCACCGACATGGATGTGACCATGCGTTGTGCCGTGGATGCCAAAATCGGTAAACCCGGCGCCACCACCATTCCGGCCCGCAGATTATTCAGCATTATCCGTGAACTTCCGGCCGATAATATCGAAATCGAAGTAGATGAAAAGAATGCGGCTTCAATCACCTGCGGTTCCGCTTTTTTCAAGATCAACGGATTGCCGGATGACGAATTTCCCGCCATTCCTGCCAACGAAGGGGGACATACCTTCTCGGTGGATCAGAAGGCCCTGAAACAGATGCTCCAGAAGACGTTTTATGCCGCCTCAACGGATGAAACCCGCTTTATTTTGAACGGGACCCTGATGAGTTTCAAGGGCAATAAGCTCACCCTGGTGGCCACCGATGGCCGCCGTCTGGCCTTGACGGAAACTGAAATTGAATTCCCGAAAGAAGCCGAATGTGAAGCCATTGTGCCGACCAAAGCGGTCAATGAGCTGATCCGCATCCTGAAGGATGAGGGTATGGTCAAGATCTTCATTGGAAAAAACCAGGCGACGTTTGAATTTGATGAGGTCACGCTGACCACCAAGCTGATCGAAGGTACCTATCCGAATTTCCGCCAGGTGATTCCCGGCCAGTGTGAACAACGTATCGCCGTGGATCGGGAAGTGTTCCTGACGGCCCTGAAGCGCGTGGCCCTGCTGACCAGCGATAAATCCAGTTCGATCAAGCTGACCTTCGGCAAGAATAAACTTAAAATCAGTGCCTCTTCGCCTGATGTCGGTGAAGCCCATGAGTCCGTGGCCATTAAGTACAATGCCAAGGATATCCAGGTGGCGTTTAATCCCGATTACATCATGGAGCCCCTGCGGAACATCGCCAACGATGAGATTTACGTCGAATTGACGGATGAACTCAGTCCCGGTGTGATCAAGTGCGATGTGCCGTTTATCTACGTGCTGATGCCGATGCGGATTTCGTAAGTAACGGTTATTGGTTAGAGGTTATGGGTTAATGGGGTTTCCCAAGGGTGGCCGACAAAATTCTGATGGGAACACAAAAAGGCGTGTTTTTTTGGTTGC